>NZ_LBJU01000122.1:0-207290 GCF_028128835.1 Bradyrhizobium sp. CCBAU 65884
ATCGAGCGCTTCTGTCGTTACAGTGCCCCGGAAAAACAAGACCCGATGTTGCGAACTTCTGGTTCAAGACACTAGCGTATCGAGCGCGATCTTTGGTACGAGCGTCACTGTGACCAACACAGGGCTGATTGCGTCGATACTCGGCTCCGGCATGAGCGCCGGCACGGTGAACCTGGACAATATCGGAAGAGTCACGGCAGATCGCGGCGTCAATGCACTCGTCGGCAACGTCAACAATTCCGGATCCATCATTGGGGATAGCGCAGCCGTCAGCGCCAACGTCGCCAATGTGACGAACACCGGCCTTCTTCAGGCCTCCAACCTCGGCGGCACCGGAATCTCCGCGATCCAGGTCAACGTCATCAATTCCGGCACCATTATCGCCAGTACGGGCATCTCTTCCAGAGACGGGGCGAACATCACGAATTCCGGTACGATCACTGGCACCAGCGGGACGGCAATCAAATTGTCGAGCAAGGCCGACACGGTGACGCTGCTGCCGGGCTCGAAGATCAACGGTGTGGTCGATTTCGGCTTCGGTGCCGACGTCGTCAACGTCAACTTCGTCCCTTTGAGCAGCCGGGTGGCGTCGCTGACGAGCATCGAGCTTCCGACCTTCGTCAACTTCAACGGCACCATCAACGCCAACAGCGGGGGCTTCGATGGCCCGAAGGTCTTTGCCGGCGGCACACTCGCCACCCTCGATCCGACCGCGCTGGCACAGACCGACCGCACGCTGATGGATTTCACCGGCGGCGTCTCCTCGCTGGTGCAGGGCCGCCTGAGCGGCGGCGCGGGGCCCGCCGGCAGCAACATGATGGCGATGGCCTATGCCCCCGAGACGGCGCAGGCCGGACCCTTCACCAAGGCGCCTCGCAGCCTCTGGACGGATCCCGCGCCGATCACGGTCTGGGCCAACAGCTTCGGCGGCCAGCGCATCCAGGACGAGACCACATCCACGCTGCGCGCAACCTCGACGGCGTGGGGCGGGGCCATCGGCATCGACCGCAAGGTGCAGCCGGACTGGCTGGTCGGCGCCTTCCTCGGTGGCGGGCAGGGCGGCCTCTCGGTCGATCTCAATTCGCAGTCGGTGGACACCAATTACGTGTTTGCTGGCGCTTACAGCCGGTTCGAATGGGCTTCGCAGTTCTTCGACCTCACGATCCAGGGCGGTAACGCCGACAACAGGTCGCGCCGACTGGTGCTGAACAACGCGGTCGTCGGCGGCATGGAGACGGCAGCCGCGAACTACAGCGGATGGTACGTGAGTCCAGAAGTCGCCTACGGCTACAGACTCAACATCGGCAACGGCTACGTGCTGACGCCGACCGCGCGGCTGCGTTATGTCGCGGGCCGGTTCGACGGCTACAGCGAGACCGGTTCGGCGCAAGGGCTGTCGGTCGGTGGCCGCACGCTGCAGGACTTCGAGGAGCGCGGCGAGGTCGATCTCTCGCGGGTGACGAGCATTGCCGGCGGCGAGCTCAAGGCCAACATCCATGGCGGTGTCATCGCGCTCCAGCGCGTCGGCGACACCACCGTCAACACGGTGCTGCTCGGCCAGAATCTGTCGTTCGTCACCCCGGGCAGTCGCAGCCCGGTCGGTGCCGTCGCCGGCCTCGGCTTCGACTACCGCACCGGGCCCAACGTGTCCGTGTTTGGCGCGGTCGAGGGCATGATGATGTCCGACCAGAGCCGCACCGGCACGGCCAAGGGTGGCGTTCGCGTCGCGTTCTGAGCCGGCATCAGCCCTGGCGGCTCGAACGCGATGCCGCCGGCCGGGCGCCATCCGCCCGGCCGGCGCCTCCTCCGATCGGAGGATGTCGCATGCTACGGTTGTGTTATGCTCCCCGGCATTGATCATTCAGTGCCAATCTGAGCCATGCACGGATCGCAAAAGCTGCCAGATCTCGTCGAGTCCATCTACGATGCCGGGCTCGATCCTTCGCTGTGGAATAACGCGGTGGCCGGCATCCGGGATTTCGTCGGCGGCCAGGCCTGCGGGCTGTTCTCGAAGGATTCGATCAGCAAATCCGGTGTCACGCATTACTATTGCGGGGCGGACCCGCACTACATCCAGCTCTATGCCGAGACCCATTCGAAGTTCGATCCGCTGACGGTCCTGCCGCCACACGGCAGGATTGTAAGCATTCCCGACCTCGTCAATTTCGAAGAGTACCGGCGCGGGCGCTTCTACCAGGAATGGATGCAGCCGCAGGGATGCAGCGACGCGGCCAATGTCGTGCTCGAGATGTCGAATGCGAACTGCCCGGTGATGATGACCGTGCTGTCGGGCTGCCGCATGGTCGATCGGCGCATGAAGCAGCGCCTCTCGCTGCTGGTGCCGCACGCCAGCCGCGCGCTGCAGATCAACCGCGCCATGACCGCGCAATTGACGCTGGCGACGGCACTGGCTGATGTCCTCGACAATTTGACGGTCGGGATCTTCCTGGTCGACGGCTTCTGCCGCCTGGTGCATGCGAATTCGGCCGGTCAGGACCTGCTCGCGGCCGATGATTTGGTGCGGTCCGTTGCCGGGCAACTCGTGACCAGCAGCGCTGAGGCCAATCAGGCGCTGCGCAAAGCGTTTGCAGGCCGCCGCGACGGCACATCGCTTGCCGCAGGCGGCCATGCGATTCCGCTATTGTCCGCCACCGGCGAGCGCTACGTCGCTCACATGCTGCCGTTGTCGTCCTTGCTGCGCAACGGCAGCGAGCGCGTGGTCGATGCCGCCGGTGCGCTGCTTGTGCGCAAGGTGTCGCTCGGTGGACAATCCTGCGGCGAATTGATCGCGCGAACTTTCGAGCTGACGCCGGCGGAGCTCCGCGTGTTCCTGTCGATCGTCGAGATCGGCGGCATCCCGGAGACGGCGGCCGCGCTCGGTATCGCGGAGACGACGGCGAAAACGCATCTGCATCGCGTCTTCGCCAAGACTGGCGTGTCCCGGCAGGCCGATCTGGTCAAGCTCGCGGCGGGATTTGCCAATCCGCTCGTCCACTGACAAACCGCCGTCGGCGTTGAACCTTTTTCTCCCGCGACAGACTCACAGGAGCCGCCGGGCACGAAGATCATTCCGCAAATCTCCGAATTTGACCATTGGCTCTTCCGATGCTCCGACCTCCACGACATTCCGAGCTGATCGAGAGCATCTATGATGCAGGACTCTACCCTGAGTTGTGGAGCGACGTCGTGGTCAAGCTCAATGCGTTCATCGGCAGCCAGGCCTGCGGCCTGATTTCGAAGGATACGGTCAGCAAGTCAGGGGCGACCCACTATTATTGCGGAGTCGATCCCCACTACATCCAGCTCTATTCCGAGACCTACTCCCGGTACGATCCGCTCGCCCGGCTTCCTGGGTATGGCGAGGTGCGCAACATTCCGGACCTCGTGAATTTCGACCAGTACCGCCGCGGGCGTTTCTATCAGGAATGGCTGCGCCCGCAGGGCTGCATCGACGTCGCCAATGTGGTGCTGGAGCAGTCGAAGTCGCCGTGCCCGATGTTGCTGACCGTCATCCCCGGCAGGGAGATGCTGGGCGCCGAGCAGCGCGCGCGAATGCAGTTCCTGGTCCCGCATGCGAGCCGCGCGCTCATGATCAACCGCGCGATCGAGCGGAAGCAGCAGCGCGCGACCGCGCTGGCCGACGTCGTGGACCGCCTGAATGCCGGCGTCATCCTGCTCGACGCAGCCTGCCGGATCGTCCACAGCAATCCGGCGGCCGAGACGATCCTGGCCGCGGACGATGTCCTGCGCTCGATCTCGGGCAGGCTGGTGACGAGATCCTCCGAGGCCAATCTGGCCCTGCGCAATATCTTCCGCGATCCGGGAGAGGTGGCCTTGGCGGCCGCTGAAGGTCGAAAGATCCCTCTGACGTCGCACGACGGTTCGCACTACGTCGCGCACGTGATTGCGTTGCCCTCGCTGCTGCGCGATGGCGCGACCGAGCGCACATCGGCCGTCGGGGCCTTGCTTGTCTGGAAGGCGGAACTCGACAGCCGCTCATGTGCCGGCCTGATCGACCGCACGTTCGAGCTGACGCCCGCGGAACTCAGGGTTCTGCAATCGATCGTCGAGGTCGGCGGTGTGCCGGAGACCGCGCTCGCATTGGGGATCGCCGAGACGACGGTGAAGACGCATCTTCATCGCGTCTTCGCCAAGACCGGCGTGTCCCGTCAGGCCGATCTCGTCAAGCTTGCAGCGGGATTCTCCAATCCGCTTCTGCACTGATGCGCAGGCGCGTCGCGGGCCCTTCGCTGCAGCACGCCGACAGGTTCAAAGAGAGACATCATTAGAAAGTTATCGCGCGTCATTCGATCGAATGACGCGACTTTTTGCGTATTCTTCTACAGACGCGTCACACGATTTCTTGTTCGACCTATCAGACTTCTTTGTGAAGCAACTCACATCACGCTGGGGTGAATCTCATCATTCTCTCGCACAGGTTGAGAGGAGGTCGTCATGCGAAGGACGTCACTTGCCATGGCCGACAAGTTCCGCGACATCGTCGCTCGCATCGGCGCCGTGTTCCGCGAGCAGCGTAAGATCGACGCGCAACGCGCATTGCAACGCTATCACCACTTGCTGGCGCAGCCCGGCGACACATTGCCCTTGAACGAAATCATTCCGGTCAGCAAGCAAGAGGATGTTTCAGGAAATGCCCACGGATCTGATGCGCGCGAGCGCGCCGCCGGCGAGCCCGCCTACGAGCGCGCGTAATTTCAACATCGTCGCGATTGCGCTGACCGGGGCGCTCGTCGCTCTTCAGCTGGTCGGGCTGGCGCTTCTGGAACGATCCCACGCCCACGCGATGCAAATGTCGTTTCCACGCGAACCGGCGGCCTGCACGGACACCCCGGATGTCGCCGTTCCGCAGATCCCCTACGATTGACCGGAGGACGGTCCGTGCCTGATGTCACGACTCTGATTCTGCTTAGCGTTGCCGTCTTCGCCGGCGCCTTCGTTTCGGGGCTCTCGGGTTTCGCGTTTTCGGCGGTCGCGGGCACGATCCTGCTGCGGGTGTTTCAGCCGCTCGAAGCCGTGCCGTTGATGATGGCTTGCAGCATCGGCGTGCAGGCGACCAATCTGTGGGCGCTCCGGCGCAGCATCCGTTGGGAGGGCAGTCTACTGCTGATCGTCGGCGGATTGATCGGCGTTCCCATCGCGGTGTCGCTGTTGCAGAGCGCGGATACGCATCTGCTCAGGCGCGGCTTCGGCATCATCGTCGCGCTCTATGCCGCGTATATGCTGCTGCGGCCGACGCTGGTCACGGCCGGAGAGGCCGTCGGCCGGCACTGGGTGGCGCTGATCGGATTTGGAGGAGGGCTCGTCGGCGGGCTGACGGCGATGCCGGGCGCAATCCCGACGATCTGGTGCGACATGCGCGGCATGCCCAAGAGCGAGCAGCGCGGCCTGGTGCAGCCGTTCATCGCGGCAATGCAGCTGTTTGCCATCGCGCTGCTGGTCGGGCATCAGGACCTGTCGTCAAAGGTCTTCGTCGACCTTGCTGTCAGCCTGCCGGCGTTGTTCGCCGGCTCGGCGCTTGGCGTGATCGCTTTCCACCGGGTCAACGAGACGGTCTTTCGCAAGACCGTGCTCGTTCTGTTGCTCGTGTCGGGGATATCCCTGATCTAGTGTCCTTGGACTTCGTGAAGTCCCTGGACCGGCGCCGCGCCGATGTCGCTGCCGTGATGCACCAGCGGCTTGTTACCGGTCACGGTCCGCAGCAGCACATAGAACACCGGCGTCAGGAACAGGCCGAACACGGTGACGCCGATCATGCCGGAGAACACGGCCACGCCCATGGCTCGCCGCATCTCCGAGCCCGCGCCGGTCGAGAGCACCAGCGGCAGCACGCCCATGATGAAGGCCATCGACGTCATCAGGATCGGGCGAAGCCTCAAGCGGCTCGCCTCGATCGCGGCGCGGATCGGCGTGCGCCCGGCGAATTCGAGCTCGCGCGCGAACTCGACGATCAGGATCGCGTTCTTGGCCGAGAGCCCTACGAGAACGATCAGGCCGATCTGGGTGAAGACGTTGTTGTCGCCCTTGGAGATCCAGACGCCGAACATGGCGGCGAGCAGGCCCATCGGCACGATCATGATGATCGAGAGCGGCAGGGTCAGGCTCTCGTAGAGCGCGGCCAGCACCAGGAACACCAGCAGGATCGCCAGCGGAAACACCCAGAGGCCGGAATTGCCGGCGATGAACTCCTGATAGGTCAGGTCGGTCCATTCGAAGGCAAAGCCGGGTGGCAACGTCTCCGCCGCGATCCGGGTTGCCGCCTCCTGCGCCTGGCCCGACGAGAAGCCGGGGGCGGCGGCGGCGTTGATATCGGACGACAGGAATCCGTTGTAGCGGATCGCACGCTCCGGTCCCGCGCTCTGGCGGATATTGAGCAGCGCCGACAACGGCACCATGTCGCCCGAGGACGAGCGCACCTTCAACTGCCTGATGTCGTCGGCGCGTGCGCGGAACGGCGCGTCGGCCTGCACATAGACCGAGTAGGTGCGGCCGAACTTGTTGAAGTCGTTGACGTAGTAGGACCCGAGGTAGATCTGCAGGGTGTTGAAGACTTCAGTCACGGGCACGCCAAGCTGCAGCGCCTTGGTGCGGTCGATGTCGGCGAAGAGCTGGGGCACGTTGACCTGGAAGCTCGAGAACACGCCCGCGATCTCCGGCGCCTTCTGCATCGCCGCCATGAACGCTTTCGTCGCTTCGTTCAAGGCCTCATAGCCGAGGCCGGCGCGGTCCTCGATCTGGAGCTTGAAGCCGCCGATGGTGCCGAGACCATTGACCGGCGGCGGCGGGAACATGGCGATGAAGGCCTCCTGGATGCCGGCGTACTTCTTGTTCAGGTCGGCCGCGATGGCATTCCCGCTCAGGGCCGGGCCCTTGCGCTCGTCGAAGGGTTTCAGCGTCGAGAACACGATGCCGGCATTGGAGGAGTTGGTGAAGCCCGAGATCGACAGGCCCGGGAATGCCACCGAGCTCTCGACACCGGGCTGGGTCAGCGCGACGTCGCTCATCTTCCGGATCACCTCTTCGGTGCGGTCGAGCGTTGCACCGTCAGGCAGCCGTGAGAAGCCGACGAGATATTGCTTGTCCTGGCCGGGCACGAATCCACCAGGCACCTGCTGGAACAAGAGGGCGGTGAGGCCGACCAGGACCACGTAGAGCCCCATCACTGCGGCCTTGCCCGAGATCACCTTGGTGACGGTTCCGCTGTAATTATCCGAGGAGCGCGTGAAGGCCTTGTTGAAGCCGCGGAAGAACCAGCCAAGGCTCTTTTCCATGATGAGCGTCAGCCGGTCCTTCGGCTCGTTGTGTCCCCTCAGCAGCAGCGCCGACAGCGCCGGCGACAGCGTCAGCGAGTTGACCGCCGAGATCACGGTCGAGATCGCGATCGTGAGTGCGAACTGCTTGTAGAACTGTCCGGTGAGGCCGGAGATGAAGGCCAGGGGCACGAACACCGCGATCAGCACCATGGCGATGGCGATGATCGGGCCCGACACCTCGCGCATGGCCTGATAGGTGGCGTCGCGCGGCGACAGCCCGGCCTCGATGTTGCGCTCGACATTCTCGACCACGACGATGGCGTCGTCGACGACGATGCCGATCGCGAGCACGAGGCCGAACAGGCTGAGCGCGTTGATGGAGAAGCCGAACACGTGCATCACCGCGAACGTGCCGACGATCGACACCGGCACGGCCAGCAGCGGAATGATCGAGGCCCGCCAGGTCTGGAGGAACAGGATCACCACCAGCACCACCAGCGCGATCGCTTCCAGCAGCGTGTGGATGACGGCCTCGATCGAGGAGCGCACGAACTGGGTGGGGTCGTAGACGATCTGATAAGACACGCCTTCCGGCATGTTCTTCTTGATCTCGGCCATGGTGGCGCGGACGTTGTCTGAGATCTGCAGCGCGTTGGAGCCCGGCGCCTGGAAGATCGGGATCGCCACCGCCTGCTTGTTGTCGAGCAGCGAGCGCAGGCCATATTGCGAGGCGCCGAGCTCGATCCGCGCGACGTCGCGCAGCCGCACGACCTCGCCGCGCGTGCCGGTCTTGACCACGATGTCGCCGAATTGCTCTTCGCTGGAGAGCCGGCCTTCCGCATTGACGGACAGTTGCAGGTCGATGCCCTGCACGTTCGGGGAGGAGCCGACGACGCCGGCGGCGGCCTCGACGTTCTGCGCCTGGATCGATTTGACGATGTCGCTCGCGGTCAGGCCGTGCTCGGCCGCCTTCTGCGGATCGACCCAGACCCGCATCGAATAGTCACCGGCGCCGTAGAGCTGGACGTCGCCGACGCCGTCGATCCGCGCCAGGCGGTCCTTGACGTTGAGCACCGCGTAGTTGCGCAAATAGGTCATGTCGTAGCGGCCGTTCGGCGACAACAGATGCACGACCATGGTGAGGTCGGGCGAGGACTTCTTGGTGACGATGCCGAGCTGGCGCACCACGGCCGGCAGGCGCGGCTCGGCCTGCTGCACGCGGTTCTGCACCAGCTGCGTCGCCTTGTCGGGATCGGTGCCGAGCCGGAAGGTCACCGTCAGCGTCATCGCGCCGTCGGTGGTCGCCTGGCTCGACATGTAGAGCATGTTCTCGACGCCGTTGATCTGCTCCTCGATCGGGGTCGCGACCGTCTCCGCGATCACCTTGGGATTGGCGCCGGGATAGGTGGCGCGCACCAGGACCGACGGCGGCACCACGTCCGGATATTCCGAGATCGGCATCGCGAACAGCGAGATCAGGCCGGCAAGGAAAATCAGGACCGACAGCACGCCGGCAAAAATCGGACGATCGATGAAGAATTTCGAGAGATTCATGGCTTTGCCCCTGGGCAATATCTTGTGCGTCTCCGACAGCTCCGCCGTCATTCCGGGGCGTGGGCGAAGCCCGCGAGCCCGGAATCCAGAGGTGAGGTGGTCGGAGTTTCGTAACTTCGAGATCCCGGGTTCGCGCTATGCGCGCCCCCGGGATGACAGAGAACATTAGCGTTGCACCACGTCCTGGTTGCTGTGGTTGGAAGCTGCTTGCTGCCCACGCGCGCCCATCGCTGCGACCTCCGTCTTGAGGAGGGCGCCCGGACGCACGCGCTGCAGACCGTTGACGACGATACGATCGCCGGACTTCAGGCCCGAGGTGACGATGCGAAGCCCGTCGACGGCGCTGCCGAGCGTGATCGGTCGGTAGACCGCGCGGCTGTCGTCGCCGACCGCCATCACGAACTTCTTGTCCTGATCGGTCCCGATCGCGCGCTCATCGATCATCACCAGCGTCTGCTGCTTCGGCTGGCCCATGCGCACGCGGGCGAACTGGCCGGGGATCAGACGCCCGTCCTCGTTCCGGAACACCGCGCGCACCCGGATGGTGCCGCTCTGGCCGTTGACCTGGTTGTCGATGAGCTGGATGTGGCCTTTCGCCGAGAGGCCGCCGGAGGTCGCCATCTCCACGGGGATCTGGTCGAGCTTGCCGCGTCCGCCCTTGGCATCCGCGATCGAGTTCAGCGCGCGCAGCACGACCTCTTCGTCCGCATCGAAGGACGCATAGATCGGATTGACCGAGACCAGCGATGTCAGCACCGGGGAGGCGGTGCCGGCGGCGACGAGATTGCCGACGGTGATCTCGATCTTGCCGACGCGGCCGTCCACGGGCGCGCGCACCTCGGTGTAGTCGAGATTGAGCTTTGCAGTCTGGAGCGTTGCCTCGGCCGCCTTCACGTTGGCGATCGCTTCGCGGTTGGCGTTCTCGCGCTGGTCGAAATCGCGGCGCGTCACGACGGCGTTGCCGACCAGCTGCGCGCCGCGTTCGACCTCGCTGGTGGTGAACACCACGCGCGCCTTTGCGGCCTCGAGCTGGGCGTTGGCCTTGTCGACCTCGGCGGCGTAAGGCGCCGGATCGATCTTGAACAGCACGTCGCCAGCCTTCACCAGCGCGCCTTCGGTGAAGTTGGTCGCAAGGATCGCACCGGCGACACGCGGGCGGAGCTCGACGCGGTTGATGGCTTCCAACCGGCCGGAGAAGTCGTCCCACAGCGCGGTCTGCCGCGGCTCGATCATGGCGACGGTGACGGACACCGCCTGTTCAGCCGCGGCGGCCGTTGCGGTTGCCTGGGCGGAACGAAGATAGTGGCCGGTCGCAATCGTACCGGCTACGGCGAGGGCGCCCACGATGGCGACGCCGCCAAGAAGGCGGCGGAGACGGCCGGTGTGGGAGGTATGTTGGGAGGGGGGCATTTGCGCGCTCCAGATATGTAGTGTTCACTACAGATGTGGAGCTGGATCTCGCAGTGCAAGATACTTATGTACCATTCACTAAGAAAAATGTACGCCGATACCGCGACGATTGGAAGACACAAGAAAAAGAAAGCCAGAACAAATAGATAGGGCCGGCGTTAAGCTGATACCAGCCGCCGATTCCGAGGAGACAGGCACATGCGCATGGGACGCCCCCGCGAATTCAACGCCGAAACGGCGTTGGACCAGGCGATGGAAGTGTTTTGGCGCCATGGCTATGAGGGCGCCACCATCGCGCAACTGACCGAGGCCATGGGCATCAATCCGCCCAGCCTCTATGCCTGTTTCGGCAATAAGGAAGGTCTGCTGAAGGCTGCGCTCGATCGCTACACCAAGCTGCGCGGCGTCTGGATGGACGAGGTGGTGGCCGCATCCACCGCCCGTGACGTCGCCGAACGGATGCTGATGGGCATCGCCGAGAAGCAGACCGATCCCGCCAATCCGCCCGGCTGCCTGCTCGTGCAGGGCGGCATCGCCTGCGGTACCGGCTCCGAAAACGTCCCGTTCGAGCTCGCCGCCCGCCGCGCCCAGAACGAGGACCAGCTCCGCGACCGTTTTGTTCGTGCCAAGGCCGATGGCGATCTCAAGGAGAGCGCCGACCCCGCCGCGCTCGCGCGCTACGTCTCGGCGGTCGCGGTCGGCATGGGGGTGATGGCATCCTCGGGCGCGGACCGCGAAGCGCTGCGACAGGTGGCTCATGTCGCCGTGCAGGCGGTCGAGGCGCAGTCGGCCGACCGAACGTGATGGCTGTAAGTGCCGTCGGCTGTCTTCCCGCGGATCATGCAGACAGCGCCGGCGGCGGCACGAAGCCGCCGAACTCGCGCTCGATCAGTCCGGCGAGCGCCATCGTCGTACGATCCTCCAGATAGGGCCCGATGATCTGGACGCCGACCGGCAGGCCCGACGACGTACGCTCGATCGGAACGGCGGTCGCAGGTAACCCGCAGGTGGAAGCGGGGTCGGCCCAGATGAAGCACGCATCGGAGTAGTTGTAGAGCTTTCCATCGATGTCGAGCTGCCGGGCGTCGAACGGTTCGGAATAGTCATGCGGAAAGGCCGGCACGGCCGCTGCCGGATAGATCACCGCGTCGAATTCGCGGAAGAGCTCCTGCCACCGTTGCTGCAGCTGCAGGCGCGCCGCATCGGTCGCGAGCCATTCGCGATGGATCATGCCCCAGCCGCGGGCGCGTTCGGCCTGCAGGCTGCGGTCGTCGGGGGAGAGTGCCGCGGCAAGACCTCGCGCTTCTTCGATGGCGGCCGGTGTCAGGCGCGGGCTTCGCGCGGCGTTCAGCAGTCTCATGTAGAGCCGGGCCGACTCGGCGAGATCGGGCAGCGATGTGCTCGAGCGCGCCACCTGCGCGCCCGATCTGCCGAGCCGCTCGGCCAATCGTCCAATGGCTGAACGCACCGCGTCACCCGTCGGTATCAACGGATGTGTATCGATCACAAGGATCCTGAAATCCCCGAGCCGGTCGTGGCGCGGGGCCGGCAGCGCGAGGCGGTAGCCGACGCCGTCGCGCGTCTCGTCCGGGCCGGCGATCACGTCGAGCGCCAGCGCAAGGTCCGAAGCTGTGCGCGCCATCGGCCCAACGACCGCGAGATCGCCCTGGCCGGGGACGGGCGGTGCCGGCGGCAGGCTGTATCCGCGCAGCGGGACCAGGCCGAGGCTCGGCTTGTGTCCGAACACGCCGCAGAAATGCGAGGGGACCCGGATCGAGCCGCCGATATCCGAGCCGATCGAGAGTGGACCGAAGCCGGCAGCCAGTGCCGCGCCTGATCCGCCAGAGGAACCGCCGGGCGACCGGCCGAGGTCCCAGGGGTTGTTGGTCGTCCCGTAGATCTCGTTGTAGCTCTGGAAATCCCTGAGCCCGATCGGAATGTTGGTCTTGCCGATGACGATGGCGCCGGCCGCCTTCAACCGCGAGACGACGAGGGCATTCTCTGCCGGCTGGAAATCCCTGAAATGCGGAAAGCCCCAATTCGTCGGCAGGCCCGCGACGTTGAAGGGTTCTTTCAAGGTCACGGGGATGCCGAGCAATGGCCGTTGCTCGCCGCGTCCAAGCGCGGCATCGGCGGCGCGCGCGGCCGCTCTCGCGCGGTCGAAATCGCGCACGATGACCGCGTTGATCCGCCCGTCCAGTGCCTCGATGCGCGCGATCGTGTGTTCGAGCAATTCCGAGGCAGATATCTTGCGCGCGTGCAGGGCGCTCGCCAGTGCTCTGATCGAGCCGTAGTTCAGGTCAGCAGCATCTGCGGTCATCACGAACTCCAATGTCTCTCATCGCGGCATCTACACTATCCCCGCTGCAGATCGCTCGGGGCACCGACCATGCGATTTTGAAAGGGGGATGAGGAGGCGGCGCAACGGGCACCAGATCTGCTTGCCGGGGGCACCGGTGCGGAGGCCCGGGCTTCGAAGCAGCTATGCCTTCCGCCCCGTTAACGGACCGGCGCGCTGGCGGGATCCACAATCGGCCATCAGGCGAGTCAGCGCCTGCTTTGCCCGACGTGTCAAACGTCCGCAAGGGCAGGCCCTGGCGGAGTGCGGCGCGAAATTCTTCAATGATTTGTACTTTGCATGGGGTTGTTTTCGCGTTTTTTGTTTGGGCGTCCCCCGGCCAGGGCATCATCAAAGGCCGTATCGATACGGGCGCTCCTAAGAATTCTTACACACAGTTCTGGCACGCTCCCGCGCGTCAAAGTTCCCGCAACCTGCATCGTCGCGTCTCACTGCGCGCACGAAAAGACGGGGCCCGCGGAGATCAAGGGGGCGTTGCTCATGACCGCACTTGCTTCGGACGCCGGTTGCGCGAAGCGCGGGATCGTGCCGATCCTGCTGTGCGTCGTGCCGTTCAGCCAGATTCCGCTCGATGCCTATACGCCCGGCCTGCCGCAGATGGTGGTGGATCTCGCCGCCGATCCCGCCTCGATGCAGAACACCGTCACCGCCTACATGCTCGGCATGAGTCTGGCGCTGGTGCCGGTCGGCATCGCCTCCGACACGCTGGGCCGCCGCAACGTCCTGCTCGCAGGCCTGTCGATGCTGATCGCGATGAGCATCGCCTGCGCGCTCGCCACCAGCGCCTCGCTGCTGCTGGGCTTGCGCTTCCTGCAAGGGATCGGCGGCTGCACCTGCCTCGTCGTGGCCTATGCGGTTGCGGCCGATTGCTATCGCGGCCGTGAGCTCACCGCGATCTCCGGCCTGCTTGGCGCGGCCTGGGGGCTGGCGCCGGTGCTCGCGCCCGCGGCCGGCGGCTTCATCGTCGAGCTGACGTCCTGGCGCGGTGTCTTCGTCATCATTGCGATTGCCGCGGCCATCGTCGCTGCGATCGTCGTGTTTCTTCTGCCCGAGACATTGCCGTCGGAGCGGCGCGCGCCGTTCGATCCGCGCCGCACGGCGGGTATCTTGCGCGAGGCGCTGGTCCGTCCAGGCTTTTTGGCTTTCGTGCTGGTCTTCGCCGCGGCGGCGAGCGCGCAGCTGGCGTTCGGCGTCGTCGCGCCGTTCTTCTACCAGACCGGCCTCGGTTACTCGGCGGCGATCTACGGCCTCGTCGCGCTCGGCCTCGGCGGGGTCAATCTCGCCGGCGAGCTCGGCTGCGCGCATTTTGCGCGCTTCATGCCGGCGCGCCTGCTGGGCTTCGGTGCCTTCGCGCTGTTTCTCGCCGGCTCCGCCGTGCTGACCGTAACAGGCATGGTCGTCGGTCTCGATTTCGCGTCGATCACGATCGGCGGTGCGCTGGTGCTCGGCGGCTGCGGCGTGCTGTGCCCGATGATGTACGGCATGGCGCTCGGCCTGTTCGAGCGCGACCACGGCCTGATCGGCGGTCTGATCAGCGCGCTCTGCTATCTCGCCGTGAGCGGCGCCATGGCGATCGCGGCAGTGTTGCCTGAGGCAACGCAGGCGCCGATCGGATGGCTCTATCTCGGCCTCTGCGCCATCGCGGGCACGCTGCTCGCGATGTCGCTGCCGTCAGTGCGCCAAGCCACACAGTCTTAAGGAAGGGACCCAATCATGACCACGGTCGGTATTCGCGGCACGTTCTTCGACTTCGTCGACGATCCCTGGAAGCATGTCGGCAACGAGCAGGCCGCCGCGCGCTTTCACCAGGACGGTCTCATGATCGTCACCGATGGCGTCATCAAGGCGTTCGGACCCTACGAGACGATCGCCGCCGCCCATCCCGGCGTTGAGATCACCCACATCAAGGACCGCATCATCGTTCCGGGCTTCATCGACGGCCACATCCATCTGCCGCAGACCCGCGTGCTCGGGGCCTATGGCGAGCAGCTGCTGCCGTGGCTCCAGAAATGGGTCTATCCGGAAGAGCTCAAATACCGGGATCGCAACTACGCGCGGGAGGGCGTCAAGCGTTTCCTCGACGCGTTGCTCGCGTCCGGCACCACCACCTGCCAGGCCTTCACGAGCTCCTCGCCTGTTTCAACCGAGGAACTGTTCGAGGAAGCGGCCCGCCGCAACATGCGCGTCATCGCGGGCCTCACCGGCATCGATCGCAACGCGCCGGCGGACTTCATCGATACCCCGGAGAATTTCTATCGCGACAGCAAGCGGCTGATCGCAGAGTATCACAACAAGGGCCGCAACCTCTACGCCATCACGCCGCGCTTCGCCTTCGGTGCCTCGCCGGAATTGCTCAAGGCGTGCCAGCGCCTCAAGCACGAGCATCCGGACTGCTGGGTCAACACCCACATCTCCGAGAACCCGGCTGAATGCAGTGGCGTGCTGGTCGAGCACCCGGACTGCGAGGACTATCTCGGCGTCTACGAGAAGTTCGACCTCGTCGGTCCAAAATTCTCCGGCGGCCACGGCGTCTATCTCTCGAACAACGAATTCCGGCGCATGTCGAAGAAGGGCGCGGCGGTGGTGTTCTGTCCGTGCTCGAACCTGTTCCTCGGCAGCGGCCTGTTCCGCCTCGGCCGCGCCACCGATCCGGAGCATCGCGTGAAGATGTCGTTCGGCACCGATGTCGGCGGCGGCAACCGCTTCTCGATGATCTCCGTGCTCGACGACGCCTACAAGGTCGGCATGTGCAACAACACGCTGCTCGACGGCAGCATCGATCCCACGCGGAAGGACCTTGCGGAAGCCGAGCGCAACAAGCTCTCGCCCTATCGCGGCTTCTGGTCGATCACGCTTGGCGGTGCCGAGGGCCTCTACATCGACGACAAGCTCGGTAATTTCGAGCCCGGCAAAGAAGCCGATTTCGTTGCGCTCGATCCGAACGGCGGGCAGATCGCCCAAGCGTGGCACCAATCGCTGATCGCCGAGGGCGCCGGCCCGCGCACGATGGACGAGGCCGCCAGCATGCTGTTCGCCGTGATGATGGTCGGCGACGATCGCTGCGTCGACGAGACCTGGGTGATGGGCAAGCGTCTCTACAAAAAAGGCTGAAGCCGCCGCGATGAGCACATCTCCTGACACGGCCGGCCAGCCGGTCGCCCTCGTCATCCAGCGCCGCATCGCTGACGAGGGCTTTGCCGCGTTCGCGCGGTGGAACGGCGAGGTGGGCGAGGCGCTCAAGGCCTGGCCCGGTTTCCTGGGGCAGGAGGTGGTGCCGCCGCAACCGCCGGCGCATGTCGACTGGGTGACGATTTTGCGTTTCGCCAGTCCGGCCGCGGCGCGCGCCTGGCTCCAGAGCGAGGTGCGGGCGAAGCTGATCGCTGAGGTGCAGCGCTTCTTCGTCGGTTCGGAGGATGTCCACATCCTGCCCGACACCGGCGTTCAGCGTGACAGCGCGGTGTCGGCCGTCATCTCCTTCAAGGTGCCGGATGGACTCGAGGACGCGTTTCTGAAATGGCAGCAGCGCATCCAGGCCGCGGAGGCCGAGTTCAAGGGATTTTTGCGTCACAAGATCGAGCGGCCGATTCCAGGCTTGCGCGACGAATGGATCGTCATCCTGTCGTTCGACAGCGATGCCAACCTCAATGCATGGCTTGGCTCGCCCGTCCGTCAGACCCTGCTGAAAGAGGGCGAGCGCTTCAACGCCGGCATGAACGTGAAGCGCGCGAGCTACGGCTTCAATTTCTGGTTCCCGGCCGGCAAGACTGGGGCTCCCGAGCAGGGCCCGGCCATGATCTGGAAGAGCAACCTCATCGTCCTCCTGGTGCTCTACCCCGTGGTCTATCTCTGGGGCACTTTCGTCAGCCGGCCCCTGATCGACAGCCATGGCGTACCGATCTGGCTGTCGCTGTTTGTCGGCAATCTCGTCAGCACCCAGCTGCTCGGCTGGTGGCTCGTGCCCGCGGCCTTCAAGGCACTCGACTGGTGGGTCGCGCCGAAGGCGGCGATCAGTCGCCAGATCGCGGGCCATGCACTTCTTGCCGCGCTCTACGCCGCTTCGATGGGGCTGTACGCGCTGTTGCTCGCGTGGCATTGGGGACGGTGAGACCGTCCACCGTACCGTCGCGGAGAGGGGCGGTCGCTGGACATCGACGACCATGTTTGCCCTGACATTCCTTGGCACCTCGGCGAGCGTTCCCTCCGCGGAACGCAACCATCCGGCCCTGCTGATCGAGGCTGCCGGACAGCGCATGCTGGTCGATTGCGGCGAGGGCACGCAGCGCCAGCTGCTGCGCAGTGGCGCGGGTTTTCGACGGCTCGACCGCATTCTGCTGACGCATGCCCATCTCGATCATGTGCTCGGCATCCCCGGCCTGTTCTCGACGCTGCGTTTGCGGCAGAGCGGCGAGGTAATGATGGTTCATGGTGGCCCATCGACGCTTGATACGGTCATCCAGATGCTGGCCGGCTTGTGGGGCGCGGGCAGGGCGCCGCTCCCAGTGGAGTTCGCCTTGTTGGCCGCAGGACGGTTCGTCGACGCCGGTGATTTCACCATCGACTGCTTTCCGGTCCGCCATCGCGACACCGACAGTTTTGGATTCGTCTTCCAAAGCCCCGCTCGCCGCCACCTTCAGCCGGATCGGCTGGCGGCGCTTGGCGTTCCCGACGGTCCCTTGCGCGGCGAGCTGGCCGCAGGCCGGGCAGTCGTAATCGAGGGCGATCAAACGATCGATCCGGAAGACGTCCTGGGGCCGCCGAGCGGCGGCAGGAAACTCGTCGTGATCGGCGACACCGAAACCACCGAGGGGCTGGCGCAACACGTCGTTGACGCCGACATGCTGGTGATCGAGGCAACGTTCCTCGATCGTGACGCGCCAACCGCGCGGGATTACGGCCATCTCACCGCGGCAGAAGCGGCGTCGTTTGCGGCGGCGAGCAATGTGAAGCAGCTCGTGCTGACCCATATGTCGGGACGCTATGAGGACGAAGAGATTTTCGCGGAGGCGGCGCGGATCTTTCCGAACAGCCGGATCGCCGCCGACTTCGATCACATCGTGATCTAGCCATCGCGACGAGACATCGCCAATCGCCGTCTCGGCCGGCTCTACAGACCGGCGGCAACACCGAGGCGGCCGATGCCCGGCAGCTTGACGGCGGGCCGGCGGATGTCGAGGCCGAGCACGGCGCCGAAGAAGTTGACCTCGAGGCCTTCAACCCATCCGAGGGTCAGGCCGAGATAGCCGAAGAGCGAGGCATAGAAGCCGGTGCGCGAGGCGGTCAGCCCAATCCATTCCCCGGAATAGGGATAATCCTTGCCGATCGCGGTCGGCGGCAGAACCGCGCGAAGTTCCGGCACGGCATCGAGCGCGGCTTGAACGAAGGTGTTTGAATTCGGTCCCGGCCAGGCGCTGTAGTCGCCGTAGGTTCGAAACTTGTAGGTCTCGATCACGGTCCGAATCCTGGGGATGAGGAGCTCGGCCCGCGACCCATCTACGGCGACGACGGTTTCCGGCAGGGCGCCGAACCACCTTCCATCGGGGGCGAAGCCATTGCTCCGGATCGGTTCGCCCCACGCGGTGTAGTCGTATCGGCTGTAGCTGGTCGCATCCTTTTCCTTGACGACTATCCAGGTGTGGACGGCGAAGATGCTTCGCCACCGGACCGTTCGCGCCGCATAAACCCGGATCAGGGCGTCGGGATGGGAAGAAGCCGGCGGCAGCAGGCCTGCGCTGGAACGGTCAGCCGTCTGCCAATTGCCGCGGCCATCTCCAAGCCAATAGTACCGCGCGGCCGATAGGCCGATCGGCACGAACAGGAGCAGGAAGAAAATGAGCACGGCTCTTCGCAAGGCGAGATCGGGTTTCGGAAGGAAGCCTCGAGGATATAGGTCGCGAAAGCTTTTTCACAATGATCTTCGAATGCAGATCGTCAGCTGTGAGGTCGCACGGGACATCCGCGAAGAGATCGCTCAGCTCGTCAATCCCGACTTGATCGCGAGATCCTGCACCTGGCCGGTCAGCTCCATCAGCCGCGGCAGCGCCTGGTCACGGAACGTCGGCATGTCCATGCGCATGGCATCGACCGTGATGCTCAATCCCCCGATCACGAGGCCCTGGGCGTCGAAGATCGGCGTTGCCAGCGTGCGCAGGCCGTAGGCGTTCTCGCCGTCGGAGACGGCGTGGCCTTTCTTCTTCACCTGATCGAGCCGGGCGAGCAGGGCATCGAGATCAGTCAGCGTCCGCTCCGACAGTTTGACGCGAGGGCGCGATTCCAGTCGCTCGATCTGCTCGTCCCGCGCCAGATGTGCCAGCATGACATGACCGAGCGCGGCGCTATAGGCGGGAATGCGCGTGCCGGGCCGGCGATCCATCTTGTGGCGGTCGAGGCCCGCGCCGACGCGCGCGAGATAGACCACGTCACCGCCGTCGAGGATGCCGAGCGAAGCCGCATCGCCGACATCGGGCACGAGATCTCGCAGCAACGGCTCGACCATCGGCCTTAGCGATCCGTGCGACAGCACGGTGTAGCCGAGGTCGAGGCAGGCAACGCCGAGGCGGAACCGGCGGCTCTGCGGCACGGCTTGCAGATAGCCGAGCTCGGTCAGGGTCTGGATCAGCCGGAACGCCGTTCCGCGATCGAGATCCGCCCGTGCGGCAATCTCACTCAGGGTGAGCTCAAAGACTTCGCTGCTGAAGCTCTTGAGCACGGCAAAGGCCTTGCCGACGGACGCGACATGATTTTTGGGATTTTTCGGGGACGATTCCGATTTGCGCTTCGTGGCCTTCTTTTCGACCTTGGCCATGCTCGAATGCCTTGCCATGACAGCCACCGCCCTTGACGCGGCGGCAAGCTGATTTTACGACTGGTACAAGCCAATAACAAATGTTCGCATTCCGAACAACAGATTTGACGATTGGAGGAAGTTTGTCGACACCATCACTGCACCCTCATGGCGTGTTCTCGGCCGCGCTGACTCCGCTCGACGCCCAGCTCGCCCCCGATCATGCGCGCTTCATCGCGCATTGCCGCTATCTCCTCGATGAGGGTTGCGACGGCATCGCGCTGCTCGGCACGACGGGCGAGGCGAATTCCTTCTCCGCGGCGGAGCGCATGGCGCTGCTCGAGGCGGTGGTAGCTGCCGGCATCGCGCCGCAACGTCTTCTGCCGGGCACCGGCGTTGCCGCGTTCAGCGAGACCATCGCCCTGACGCGCCACGCGCTTTCAGTCGGCGTCGACACCGTCGTGATGCTGCCGCCGTTTTATTATAAGGGTGTCACGGACGACGGCGTTTACGCGTCCTATAGCGAAATCGTGCAGCGCATTGGCGATGCCAGGCTCAAGGTCGTGCTCTATCACATCCCGCAGATGTCGGCGCAGCCGATCTCGCATGCGCTGATCGAGCGGCTGCGAACGGCTTATCCGGCGACGTTCGTGGGTATCAAGGATTCCTCCGGCGACTTCGCGAACATGACCGCGATGGTCGAGCGTTTCCCCGGCTTTTCGGTCCTGGTCGGAGCCGATCCACTGCTGCTGCCGCTGCTGCGCAAGGGCGGCGCCGGCTGCATCACGGCGACCTCCAATCTGGTCGCGCGGGACCTTGCTTATGTCTACAAGCATTTTCGCGATAGCGACGACGACGCGGCGCTCAAGACGGCGCAGGCGCGCATCGTGAAAGCGCGCGAGCTGGTCTCGCGCTTCCCGCAGATGGCCTCGCTGAAGACACTGGTGGCAGAGCGCACCGGTCATGCGGGATGGCAGAGCCTGCGACCGCCGCTGGAGTGCTTGCCGCCGGAGCAGGTGAAAGAGCTGCTCGCGAATGCTGCGGCATTCGCAGTCGCTTTGTAGGCGGCGCGACGACGAGGCGATCCGATGCCAGACTCCTTCCAGGAAGCGCTCTCCGGGCTTGCCGCGATCGTCGGCGACAAGCACGTCATTGCGTCCGGAGCTGACCAGGAAGCCTACGTCGTAGACTGGCGCGGGCGTTATCACGGCCGCGCGGTCGCGGTGGTGAAGCCCGGCTCCACCGCCGAGGTCGCCGCCGTCGTCAAATTCTGTGCGGCAAGGCAGCTCGCGATCGTGCCGCAGGGGGGCAACACCGGCATGTGCGGGGCGGCGACGCCGGACGATCGGGCCGGCAATGTGGTGATCCGGCTCGACCGGATGCGCGCCGTCCGCGACGTCAGCCCACTCGCGAACACGATCACAGTGGAAGCCGGCTGCATCCTCGCTGAGGTGCAAAACGCGGCGCGCGACGTCGATCGCTACTTTCCCTTGAGCCTGGGTGCCGAAGGCTCCTGCCAGATCGGCGGCAATATCTCGACGAATGCCGGCGGCACGGCGGTGCTGCGTTACGGTCCGACGCGCGATCTCGTGCTCGGGCTGGAGGTCGTGTTGCCCGACGGGCGAATCTTCAACGGCCTGCGCGCACTGCGCAAGGACAATACCGGCTACGCGCTCAAGCAGCTGTTCATCGGGGCAGAGGGCACGCTCGGCATCATCACCGCGGCGGTGTTGAAGCTGTTCGCGCCGCCGCGCAGCTCGGCGCTGGCGCTGCTGAAACTGCAGGGCGTGGAGCAGGCGCTCGAGATCATGCAGCGCCTGCGCGGCGCGGTCGGCGACCGGCTCGGCAGCCTTGAGATCATGTCGCGCGCGCAGATCGAGGCGATCGCAGAGTCCGTGCCACATGTCACGATCCCCTTCGAGCTGACTACGCCGTGGTATCTGATCGTCGAACTGACCGACACGCTCGCCGGCGTCGACCTCGACGAGCCGCTCGCCACGGTGCTGGCGGAGGCGATGGAGGCCGGCCTTGCCGAGGACGTCATCCTGGCCGTCAACCTCGCGCAGGCGAAGGCGATCTGGGCTGTCAGGCACAGCGTGTCCGAAGGCAACAAGCGTAGCGGCTATGTCGTCTCGCACGACAGTGTCGTTCCGCTGGAGCGTCAGGCCGCTTTCGTCACCAATGTCGAGGCCCGGATCAACGCCGCGGTACCGCACGCGCGGATCGTGATGCACGGCCATATCGGCGACGGCAACATCCACGTGATCGCCCTGATCGACCGCGCGCGTTGCCAGGACCAGGCGGCGACGGCTGCGCTGGTGGCTGAAATCAACGAGATCGTCGACGACGAGACCGCAGCGCAGGGCGGTGCGATCAGTGCCGAGCACGGCATCGGCGTCACCAATCGCGGCCGGCTCGCCCGTATCGCCGATCCCCTCGACATCGAGCTGATGCGCGATATCAAGAGATTGCTCGATCCGAAGGGCCTGATGAATCCCGGCAAGATCTTTGGTGCGGGAGCGGCATGACCATGACGAGCGTCCGCCTGCTTGCCGACGATCTCACCGGTGCGCTCGACACCGCGGCAGAGTTCGTCGGCCTGTGCGGACCGTTCGACGTCCTCTGGTCGGATCCGTTTACGCTGCTGGAGTCCGGAAGCCTGGCGATCGATAGCGGCACCCGTGAGCGCTCGAAGGCCGAGAGCGTAGAAATCGTTGGGCGACTGGCGCCCCACCTTCAGGGCGGGACGATCGCCTACAAGAAGGTCGATAGCCTCCTTCGGGGCGCGTGGGCGGCTGAGCTTGGCGCCTGTCTGCGCAGCGGCCATTGGACCTCCTGCGTGGTCGCGCCGGCGTTCGATTATCAGGGACGCCGCACCGTCGGTGGCCAGCAATTCGCCCGCACCGTGCATGGCGATTGGCACAGGGTCGGCAACAATTTGCTGGATCAATTGCGGCAGGACGGCATCGAGGCACGCCAGGGCATGCCTGACACGCTCTCGCAAGGCGGCGTTCAGGTGTTCGATGCCGAGAGCGACCTCGACCTCGATCGCGTCGTCGAAATGGCGCGGCGCATGCCGGGGCCCGTGTTGTGGTGTGGGAGCGGCGGCTTGGCCGGTGCGCTTGCCCGCGGTCAAGGCGCCGCTGCGTTCTCGCAACTGAAGCGGCCGGTGCTGGGGCTGTTTGGCTCCGACCAGGCTGCCACCGCATCCCAGCTGGCTGCATGTGGTCACGCCACCATCGCGCTGGCCGAGGGGGAGGGCGACGCGGGCGTTCGGCGCAAGCTGGCCGACGAGGGCGTGGCGCTGGTGAAATTCGCCCTCGCCGACGGCTTGGTGCGGGCCGAGGCGGCGCGGCGGATCGCGCACGAGATGGCGGGGCTGATCGCGGCACTCGAACCGCCGGGCACGCTGGTTGTTGCCGGTGGGGAAACCCTGAAGGCCGCATGCGTTGCCCTTGGCGCGCATGCGCTCGAGGTGACAGGACGTATCGTGCCGGGGTTGCCGCGCTCGATCTTGCAAGGCGGCCGCTGGGCCGGCGTCGATGTCATCTCGAAGTCCGGTGCATTCGGCCCCAGCGAGCTGTGGCGCGACCTGCTTCGGGATAATCATTTGCTCAGCAAGGGGAGTCCGACATGACCTCTCGTCATCTAGCCATCACCATGGGCGATCCCGCCGGGATCGGGCCGGAGATCATCGTCAAGGCCTGCGTCGGGCTGCAGGACCGGATCGCGAAAGGCGATCTGCGGATGCTGATCATCGGCAGCGGCGCGGCGCTCGATGGCGCGAAAGCCGCACTTGGTGCCGGCATTGCGATTCCCGAAGTGCGCGCCGAGGATCGCGACTGGCCAAACCTCTGCTTCCTCCAGGCCGACATCGAGGGCGATCCGATCAAGCCGGGCGTGCTCAGCGCTGATGGCGGCCGCTTTGCCTACAAGGCGATCGAGCAGGGCGTGCGGCTGACGCAGGCGGGCCGGACCGCGGCGATCGTCACGGCGCCGCTCAACAAGGAAGCGCTCAACAGGGCCGGCTATCACTTCCCGGGTCATACCGAGATGCTGGCGCATCTCACCGGCGTGCGCGGCTCGGTGATGCTGCTCGCCCATGGCAACATGCGCGTCAGCCATGTCTCGACCCATGTGGCGCTCGAGGACGTGCCGAAGCGTCTGACGCCGGAGCGGCTGCGCATGGTCATCGACCTCACCAACGATGCCCTGCTGCGGCTCGGCATTGCCAAGCCGAAGATCGCGGTTGCCGCGCTCAATCCACACGCCGGCGAGGGCGGCTTGTTCGGCCGGCAGGACATCGACGTGTCCGCGCCGACGATTGCAAAAGCCGTCGCCGACGGTCTCGACGTCGTCGGCCCCGTGCCCGGCGATACCATCTTCGTCAAGCTGCGCGCCGGCCAGTACGATGCGGCGGTCGCGATGTATCACGACCAGGGGCACATTCCGGTCAAGCTGCTCGGCTTCCAGGTCGATCCGGCAACCGGCCGCTGGCAGGAGCTGTCCGGCGTCAACATCACGCTGGGCCTGCCGATCATCCGCACCTCCGTCGATCACGGCACAGCCTTCGACATCGCCGGCCAGGGCATCGCCAACGAACACAGCCTGATCGAAGCCATCGACTATGCCGAGCGGCTCGCCGCTGGCGTTTCTGCATCCAAATCATGAGTTAGAACGCACGATGACCAACGCCTTCACGCCCATTGAAATCCAGCGTCCCACCATCCTCGAGTTCGGCAACGGCACGATCGGCGCGGCAGCGCGCTTCGCCGAGCGGATCGGTGCCAGGCGGCCGCTGGTGATCTCCGATCCGTTCAACGCACGCCGCGTCGACATGCTGGCGCTGCCGGGTGCGGTGAAGGTGTTCGGTGACGTCAAGCCCGAGCCCGACCTGCCCAATCTCGAGAAGGCGGTGGCGATGGCGAAGGACGTCAACCCCGATCTCGTGGTCGGCTTCGGCGGCGGCAGCGCGATGGATCTCGCCAAGCTGGTCGCGGTGATGTGCGCGAGCGACGTGCCCTTTGCCGACATCGTCGGGCCGGAGAAGGTGGCCGGCCGCAGCGTCGCGCTGATGCAGATTCCGACGACGTCGGGCACCGGCAGCGAGGCCGGCACCCGCGCGCTCGTGACCGATCCCGTCAGCCAGAACAAGCAGGCAGTGCAGAGCCGCTTCATGCTGGCCGACATCGCCATCGTCGATCCGGATCTGACGATGACCGTGCCGAAAGAGGTCACCGCGGCAACCGGGGTCGACGCGCTGGCGCATTGCGTCGAGGCCTATACCAGCCGCAAGGCGCATCCGACGATCGACCTCTACGCGCTCGAAGGCGCGCGGCTGGTCGGCCGCTATCTCGAGCGCGCGGTGGCCGATGGCGGCGACCGCGAGGCTCGTGCGGGCCTGGCGCTCGCCTCGCTCTATGGTGGCTATTGCCTGGGACCGGTGAACACGACCGCCGGCCACGCCGTGGCGTATCCGCTCGGCACCCGTCACCACGTGGCGCATGGCCTCGCCTGCGCGGTTATCTTCCCGCATACGCTGGCCTTCAACATGCCGGCGGTGGAAGCGAAGACGATCGCGGTGCTCCAGGCGCTCGGACTGCCGGAGAAGGGCGATCCAAAGCTCGCATTCGACGCCACCTACGGGTTCTGCAAGAATCTCGGCATCGAGATGCGGCTGTCCGCGCTCGGCGTGCCCCGGGACGATCTCGGCGTGATGGCCGACGAGGCGCACGCCATTCGCCGCCTGCTCGACAACAATCCGCGCGACCTCGGCCGGGATGCGATCCTGAACATGTACGAGATCGCGTTCTAGCCGTCTCCGCCGCACGCACGCGGCAGCCAATCAACAACACGGAAAACAGAGGAAACGTCTATGAGATCGATCTGGCTCGTCCTTGCCTCAGCCTTGGTGCTGGCGGCCTCACCCGCAAAGGCGCAGGACGGCTATCCGTCCAAGCAGGTGACGGTGGTCGTTCCCTTCGCCGCCGGCGGCACCGCGGACATCTTCGCGCGGATGGTCTCCAACCATTTGCAGGCGAAGTTCGGCAAGCCCTTCGTGGTCGAGAATGTCGGCGGTGCCGGCTCGATCCTCGGCGTGACGCGGGTGGCGAAATCGGCGCCGGATGGCATCACGCTCGGCCTTGCGAGCACGTCCGCGCTTGCGATCAACCCGTCGCTCTACGGGCCGAAGCTCAGCTACCAGCCGGACAAGGACCTGGTGCCTGTCGCCCAGATCAGCGTCGTGCCCAACGTTCTCGTCGTCAATCCCAACAAGATCAAGGCGCGTACCGTGCCGGAGCTGATCGCCTATCTGAAGGCGAATCCGGACAAGGTCTCGTTCGGCTCGGCCGGTGTCGGCACCTCGCAGCATCTTGCCAGCGAGCTGTTCCAGCAGATGACCGGCACCAAGATGGTGCACGTGCCCTACAAGGGCTCCAGCCAGATGCTGACGGACCTGCTCAGCGGCCAGATCGATCTCGCCTTCGACAACGTTCCGCTGCTGCTGCCGCAGGTGAAGACCGGCCAGCTCGCGCTGCTCGCGACGGCAACGCCGAAGCGCGCCGCCTTCGATCCCGAAGCTCCGGCCGTTGCCGAATTCCTGCCCGGCTTCGAGGCGGTGGCCTGGCACGGTTTCATTGTGCCCGCGGGCACGCCCAAGCCGATCGTCGAAAAGCTCTCGGCCGAGATCCGCGCCTTCATGCAGCAACCGGAGACGGTGCAGAAGATGGCCGAGCTCGGTGCCACCGCTGTCGCCGTGGATTCCGAACCGTTCGCGGCCTACATCAACGCTGAGACGGCGCGCTGGAAGAAGGTGATCGAGGCCGCCAACATCAAGCTGGAGTAGGGCGGCACGCGATGAGAGAAGCCGGCCGCCGCATGCCCGAGAACGGCGGCCGCTTGTTCAACGCCGGTCGCCGGTCTAAGTTCGCATCAGCCAACGGGTGCGGGGCTGATGGGGACTGTTCGTTTTCTGCTGGCGGCGATCGTCGTTGGATTTCATTGCCAATTTGGCGTCATTCACCAGACGATCGGAGGTTTGGCCGCTGTAGAAGTCTTCTACATCATCAGCGGCTTTTACATGGCCGCCGCCTATGAGCGGCACTATCCCGGACGGCCTGCTGCATTCTTCGCCAGCCGCTTCGCGAGGCTTTATCCGTTCTACCTCGCTGTCCTTGCAGCTACGTTCGCGCTACATCTGTGGAATCCGGCGAACGAGAGCGGCATCTTCAATTCCCTCAGAACGGATGAGCGGCCCTATGTGATCAACCTGTCGCTGCTGGGTCTCGATCTCTATTCGGCCATGCACAGCACCACGTATCTCCTGGTTCCGCAGGCCTGGTCGATCAGTGCGGAGATCGTCTTCTACGCGCTGCTGCCTGCCTTGCTTCTCCTGAATAGAAAATGGCTCGCCGGGTTGGTGGTCGCTGCCTTCGCGATCAAGATGACCATTCTGCACGTCTACGAATGGAAATGGGCTTACTTCCCGTTTTACAGCCAGATCGGCTATTTCGGCACCGGCGTTGTGCTCTTCTCGTTGCGAGATCGCCTGACATGGTCGACGCGTGCGGGCTACTGGCTCGCGGCCCTGTACTGCCTCTATCTCCTCGGCGACGTCTATGCCGACGTCGACTATCACGGGGGCATCGTTCAGGGCGTACCGCTGGTTATCGCAACCTGCATCGTGATTCCGACGCTCTTCTCGAGAATCAACGGACCGCTGTCGACCGCGTTGGGCGACGCCTCCTATGGCGTCTATCTCTCGCATTTTCTCTTCATCCAGATCGCGATCAATCTGCAGTTCTTCGATCCGATCACGCTGACCAATCCGCACATTGTGAACCATTGGCGAATTCTGTTTCAAACCCTGGGCATCCTGCTCGCATCCACGGTCGTTGCGCTCGCCTTCGAGTTCACGCTGCAGCGATGGATCGATCGGGCGCGCCGGTCGCTGTTCTACAACCGCAGAGGGCCGCAGGATTCCTTCGGGAAGGGTTGAGACAGTCGGTCTTGTCGGTGCGAACGCAGCGAGAACAAGCCGACGATGTTCACAGAGGGGCTGGACCGCGAAGGTCAGCGCGGCTATATGAGCGGCCTGCGAGCCGCTGATTTGCGAAACTGTCAGCCGCGCTCGCAGAACTTCCGAAGAAAGCTTAGCGATTTCAGGCGCTTCGGTGGGGAATGGTGTAACGGTAGCACAACAGACTCTGACTCTGTTTGTCTTGGTTCGAATCCAGGTTCCCCAGCCAGTTCCAGGCACGCCCAAAGGTCAAGATCTCGAGGCCCCTCGGTGACGGTGACTGTCCACGGGCCGCGCCGCCGGTCGCGACCGTTTGCCTCATCTGAAATCGCATTTCCCCGGTCGGATCGCCGTTCTCTGCATCGTCCTTGGGTCACACAACTCAAGGAGATCCCTGATGCCCTATGTCGATGGTTTCGTTCTGGCTGTGCCGAAGGACAAGATCGAGGCCTACAAGACGCTGTCGACGACCGCCTGCGCGCTCTGGATGGAGCACGGCGCGCTCGATTATGTCGAATGCGTCGCTGACGATGTCCCCTATGGCGAGCTCACCTCGTTTCCGCGCGCGGTGATGGCGAAGGAGGACGAGGTCGTGGTGTTCGCCTGGATCGTCTACCGCGACCGGGAGACCCGCGATGCCGTCAACAAGAAGGTGATGGAGGACCCGCGGCTGAAGATGGAGGGCATGCCGTTCGACGGCAAGCGCATGATCTATGGCGGCTTCACGACCTTGCTCAGGGCGAGCGACGTCATCGGCTGACAGGCGGGGACGAAAGCCTATCTCGGAGGTGCGCGGTCGACTTCGGCCTGCAGCAGCGGGCAGCCGGCGAGCCGCGCCTCCATCACCGAATACACGCTGCTGATCGACACGGCTGCTGCACGTCACCGTCACCATGCACAATGACCAGCGGCTCGACGGCGATGCCGTCGGCAACGCGCAGATGGCGCGGCAGTAACGGGGAAACGCCTTACTTGATCTTGTCGTAGGCGGCCGCGAAATCGCCCAGCGGCATCGGGATCGCGATCGTCTCCTTGGCCATGTTCTGGAAGGAGACCTTGAGCTGCTTGCCCGACCGCAAGGCGGCAAGCAGGTCCGGCGCGATCGGCGCCGAGGCGTAGCAGCCGCGGTTCTCGCAGGTCTGGATCTGCAAATCGACCGTCTTGCCCTCGTCGACCTGGAGCTTGGCGCCGATGGGAAGGTTGAGGCCGAGCGGCAATTGCAGCAGCGCCACCGGGGTGCGGGTGTCGGGCGCGATGCGGATGTTGATCAGGACGATGGTCTGGCCGGTCTTGGTCAGCACCGCGTTCTGCTCCATCGCGCACTCGAGCGGCGCGTCGCGGCTGACGCTGGTGCAACGCACGATCCAGCCGGGCTGTTGTGCCGGCGCGCCGTCAGCCTGTGGCTGCGTCGGAGCCGGCGCGGGCTGTGCCGCCGGAGCGGGGGCGTTCTTCTTGGCCTGTTGGGCATACGCGGAGCCCAAGGGCAACAGGACAGCTGCGGCGAGGGCGACAAGTCTGGATTGCATGAGCATGGCGAAACCGCGTTGGCGTGAACCGGGGGCCTCGCTGTAGCGTCGCCGGAAGCGCCGTGCAAGCCGCTACTCGGCG
Source organism: Bradyrhizobium sp. CCBAU 65884 (assembly GCF_028128835.1). Lineage (NCBI taxonomy): Bacteria > Pseudomonadati > Pseudomonadota > Alphaproteobacteria > Hyphomicrobiales > Nitrobacteraceae > Bradyrhizobium > Bradyrhizobium sp. CCBAU 65884. The sequence goes on from NZ_LBJU01000122.1 coordinate 29,004, forward strand.
GCTTCCTTAACGGTGCCGTGCTCGACCGTCTCGCCGCCTTCGCCGTCACCCGAACGGCCCCAGCCCGAGAACCAGTTGTTGAGCTCGTCGAGATAGAGATAGACCACCGGCGTGGTGAACAGCGTCAGCGCCTGGCTGACGATCAGGCCGCCGACCATGGCGTAGCCGAGCGGCTGGCGGATCTCGGCGCCGGTGCCGTGACCGAGCATCAGCGGCACGCCGCCGAGCAGCGCGGCCATCGTCGTCATCATGATCGGGCGGAAGCGGAGCAGGGCGGCCTGGCGGATCGATTCCGCCGGCGTCTTGTGCTCGTCGCGCTCGGCGGCGATGGCGAAGTCGACCATCATGATGCCGTTCTTCTTCACGATGCCGATCAGGAGAATGATTCCGATCAAGGCAATGAGGCTGAAGTCGAACCCGGCCGCCATCAGGATCAGAAGCGCGCCGACGCCTGCCGAGGGCAGGGTCGACAGAATCGTGATCGGATGGATGTAGCTCTCGTAGAGGATGCCGAGGATCAGGTAGACCACGACGAGCGCGGCAAGGATCAGCAGCGGCACGGTGCCGAGCGATTGCTGGAACGCCTGCGCGGTGCCCTGGAAGCTCGAGTTCAGCGTCGGCGGCGCGCCGAGATCTGCCATCGCCTTCTGCACGGCTTCCGTCGCCTGACCGAGCGCGACGCCCTGGCCGAGGTTGAAGCTGATGGTGATCGCCGGGAACTGGCCCTGGTGGCTGATCGAGAGCGGGCGGACCGGATCGGTGGTCCAGGTCGCGAACGTCGATAGCGGGACCTGGTCGCCCGTCAGCGGCGACTTCAGATAGAGCTTGTTCAGGCTGTCGAGATTGCCCTGCATCTCCGGCAGGATCTCCAGGATCACCTTGTAGGTGTTGAGCTGGGTGAAATACTGCGTGATCTGCCGCTGTCCGAAGGCGTCATACAGCGTGTCGTCGATCAGCTGCGGCTGGATGCCGTAGCGCGCGGCGGTGTCGCGGTTGATCTTGAGCTGGACCGTGGTGCCCTGGGTCTGCTGGTCGGTCGCGACGTCGCGCAGCTCCGGCAGCGTCTGCATCTTGGCGAGGATTTTGGGCGCCCATTCGTTGAGCTCGTCCAGATTGGCGTCCTGCAGCGTGAATTCGAACTGCGTACGCGTCGGCCGTCCGCCGAGGCGCACGTCCTGGGCTGCCTGCATGTAGACGCGGGCGCCCTCGACCTTGTCGAACTGGGGACGCAGTCGCGCGATGATCTGCTGAGCCGAGGCATCGCGCTTGTCGCGAGCCTTCAGCGTGATGAATATGTTGCCGTTGTTGCCGGCGCGGCCGCTGCCGCCGATCGACATGGCGACGCTGGCGACATCGGGATCGGCGAGGATGATCTTGCCGAGCTGTTCCTGACGCCGGGTCATCTCCTTGAACGAAATGTCCTGCGAGGCTTCCGAAGTCGCCGTGATCAGGCCGACATCCTGCTGCGGGAAGAAACCCTTCGGGATCAGGACGAACAAATAGATCGACAGTCCGAGCGTGGCGAAGAAGATCGCCAGCGTGGTGCGCCGCCAGGCGAGGGCATGGTCGAGAACGTATTCGTAGCCGCGCAGCATCGCGTCGAAGGCGCGCTCGCTCCATTGATAGAACCGGCCGTGGCGCACCTCGCCATGGGCGCGCAGGAAGCGCGAGGCCATCATCGGCGTCAGGGTCAGCGACACGAACATCGAGACGAAGATGGTCATCGCCAGCACGACGGCGAATTCGCGGAACAGGCGCCCGATGATGCCGCCCATCAAGAGCAGCGGAATCAGCACTGCGACCAGCGAGATGCTGATCGACACGATGGTGAAACCGATTTCCTTCGAGCCGCGGAAGGCCGCCGCCATCGGCGATTCGCCTTCCTCGATGTAGCGCGTGATGTTCTCGAGCATCACGATGGCATCGTCGACGACGAATCCGACCGCGATGGTGAGTGCCATCAGCGATAGATTGTCGAGGGAATAGCCGACGACCCACATCAGCGCGCAGGCGCCGAGCAGCGCCAGCGGAACCGTGATGGCCGGAATGACGGTGGCCCAGAAGCTGCGCAGGAAGATGAAGATGACCATGACCACGAGGGCGATGGTCAGCAGCAGCGTGAACTGGACGTCCTCGACGGCGGCGCGGATGGTCGTTGTGCGGTCGCTGATGAGCTCGATCTTGATGGCGGGTGGGATCGCGGCCACGAGGCGAGGCAGGGTGGCCTTGATCCGATCGACGGTCTCGATGACGTTGGCGCCCGGCTGCTTGAATATCACCAGGAACACGCCACGCCTGCCGTTGGCCCAGGCCGCCTGCTTGGCGTCTTCAGCGGCGCTGACCGCCTGGCCGATGTCGCGGATTCGCAACGGAGCGCCGTTGCGATAGGCGATGATGACGTCGTTCCAGTCCTTCGCGTGCGTGAGCTGGTCGTTGGCGTAGATCGTGTAGGCGCGCTTCTCGCCGTCGATATTGCCCTTCGGACTGTCGACCGTGGTGATCGCGATCTGGCTGCGTACGTCCTCCATCGACAGGCCCTTGGCGACCAGCTTCGCGGGATCGACCTGGACGCGGATGGAGGGTTTTTGCTGGCCGCCGATGAAGACCTGGGCGACGCCGGAGAGCTGGCTGATCTGCTGGGCGAGCTGGGCGTCGACCGCGTCGCTGACGCTGGTCAGAGGCAACGTCTCCGATGTCGCAGAGAGCAGCAGGATCGGCGCATCAGCCGGGTTGACCTTGCGGTACGTCGGCGGCGACGGCAGGTTCTTCGGCAGCTGGCCGCTGGCGGCGTTGATGGCGCCCTGCACGTCATTGGCAGCGCCATCGATGCTGCGGTTGAGATCGAACTGGATGGTGATCGACGCCGTGCCCAGATAGCTCGTCGAGGTCATCTGCGCGATGCCGGGAATCTGGGCGAACTGGCGCTCCAGCGGCTGCGCCACCGACGAAGCCATCGTCTCGGGACTGCCGCCCGGCAAATTGGCGGTGATCTGGATGGTCGGGAAGTCGACCTGCGGCAGCGGTGCGACCGGGAGCAGGGGATAGGCGACGAGACCGACGAAGAGGATGCCGGCCATCAGCAGCGAGGTGCCGATGGGATAACGGATGAAAGGTGCCGAAATCCCGCCCTCGGTCATTCCTGTCGTACCTTGTTCTGGGCCGGGTTCGAACTCGCCACCGTCGTCGAGACGAGGCTTCCGGGCTGCACCTTGAACTGGCCGCCGGTGATCACCTGCTGACCGGCGCTCAGCCCTTCTTCGATGACCGAATGTCCGTCGATGGCGTAGCTGACCTTGACCTTGTGCACCTCGGCCTTGTTGTCCTGATTGACGGTATAGGCGTAGAGGCCATTGGTCGAATGCTGGACCGCGTCATCCGGAACCACGGTCGCATCCTTCAGCGTCCGCACCAGAAGCCGCGTCGAGACCGATTGGCCCGGCCACAGCGTGTGGTCCTTGTTGTCGAACACCGCCTTGAGCCGGATCGTTCCGCTGCTGGTGTCGACCTGGTTGTTGATGACCGCAAGCTTGCCCTCGGCCAGCGTCTTCTTGCCGTCGGTGGTGAAAGCGATCACCTTGAGCGCGCCGCTCTTCTGCCCTTCGGTGATATAGGGCAGCTGGTCTTCCGGTGCGGTGAAGATCACGGAGATCGGCTCGACCTGCGAGATCGTGACGATGCCCGTCTGCGTCGAGGCGTTGACGATGTTGCCGATGTCGACCTGGCGCAGGCCGGCGACGCCGGTGATCGGCGCCTTGACCTGGGTGTAGTCGAGCTGGGTCTGGGCGTTGGCGATCGCGGCTTCGTCGGCGGCGATCTGGGCGGTGAGCTGGGCGACGGTCGAGCGCTGGGTGTCGACCCGCTGGGCGGTGGCGAATTCGCCGAGCTTCATGGCGCGCTGAAGCTCGAGATTGGCGTTGGCCAGACTAGCCTCGTCCTGCGCCTTCTTGGCCTTGGCCTGGTCGAGCGTGGCTTGATAGGGACGGGGATCGATCGAGACCAGAAGCTCGCCCTGCTGGACGATCTGGCCTTCGCGGAAGGCGAGCTTGTCGATCTGGCCATCCACGCGGGTGCGGACTTGCACGGTGTTGAACCCCTGAACCGTGCCGAGACCGGTCAGATAGACCGGGAAATCGACCTTCTGAACCGGGGCAACGCTGACGGGGACGGCGGGCGGGCGGGGCGGACCCTTCTGGGCGGTCTGGGTTTTTCCAGCCTGGGAGGCGCCGAATTTCTGCCAACCATAGTAACCCGCGGAGGCCACGGCCGCGATGATCAGAATCCAGAGGATCGGCCGGGACTTTTTCATATCGTCTCGTGTCGGCTCTTGTGCCCTCAGCTACGAATTATGGGGCAATCGTAGGGTTCCATAAGCGTTTGTATAATACACGCCAAGTTCCAGTGTAAACAGCACTATCAGTTGAGAATCCTAAACAATTGGAAAGCTTTGCACCGTCTGGGCAGTGGTCTGGCACGGCGGTGTGCAGTGCTGCATTTTCCCGGCAGACGCGATCGGCGGGCAAACCTCAAGCAGCACTCCCAGACGGTGTGCTCGGGCCGAATGGTGCGGGCCGAGCCGCCAGTCGGTATCGGTAACAAGAATGGTTCTAAGTCGCGCGGGGGCCGTTTCGGTTGTCAGGAATTTCAGCATCGTCCATATCGGCGCCGCCACAAAGGGAGCGCAGGATGGACGAGCTGAACGGCAAGCTGATCGCGTGTCAGATTCTGATCACGGGATTGATCGCGCGTGTCGCCAATGAGCAGCGCGATCCCTTGCGCTTCCTCACCGACTTCCGGGACGAGATCAAAGCCGTCGTGAACGGCGTCAACATCGCCGGCATGGACAGCACCGATCGCGTGCGCGCTGTTGCGCTGAAAACCGTCGACGAATTGTTTTCGCTGATGAAGCCGCCGAGCAGCGATTGATGCTGTGAGCGAGACCGCCGATTGCCCGGCATCGGCGCGTTGTCTTTTAGAACGAGTCCAATATCAGTTTAGAACGATTTCAAACTGTAGTTTAGAATTGTTTTGAACTGGACTGATTCAAGGGTTCTTGCGAGGCGCTCGCATTGACCCGCTATTTTGTGGTCGATACCAACACTCATCGTTCGTCGAAGTGAATGAGCGAACAGGAAGATGGGGCGTTTGGTAATGGGGCAGGTGGTCGCACCGAAATCGTTGCGTTCGGTCGCAGCATTCGGTCTGGTGGATGAAAAGTTCGCAGGCGTTTCCGGCAAGAAGGTCTCCGCAGTTGCGAGCTTGATCGCGGTGGCGTCGGTGTCGAGCGGCGCGCAGGCGCAGCAGTCGAACCTGCCGCCGGTGACGGTCGATGCTCCCGTCGAACGTCCGCGTCCAACCGCATCGAAGCCCTCGCCGGAGCAGGTCCGCGCCCGCAATGCGATTCGCCGCGCCGCGCAGCGCGAGCAGGCGGCTCAGCAGACGGCGCCGACCACACCGTCAGGCGCTCCCGACGGCAATCCCTATGCGGATCCGGCCGCGCCCTACAAGGTCGACCACGTCCAGGCCAGCGGCAAGTTTCCCGAGAAGATGCTGAACACGCCCAAGTCGATCACGGTGCTCAGCAAGGAAGTTCTCGAGGACAAGAACGCGACGACGCTGAAGGAGATCGGGCGCTCGACCGCGGGCGTGACGCTGGGCTCGGGCGAGGGCGGCAACGCGTTCGGCGACCGTTTCTTCATCCGCGGCTTCGATGCGCGCAACGACGTGTTCATCGACGGCATCCGCGATCCCGCCGTGTCCATCCGCGAGAACTTCTTCACCGAGCAGATCGAGATTCTGCGCGGTCCCGCGTCCTCCTATGCCGGCCGCGGCACCGCCGGCGGCGCCATCAACATCGTCACCAAGCAGGCGGGCGATCGCAATTTCCAGCGCATGGATACCGAGTTCGGGACCGACTACACAAAGCGCGTCACGCTCGACGTCAACCAGGTCATCGATCCCACCTTCTCGGTACGCACGGGCGGCCTGTTCCAGGACGCCAACGTCGCCGGCCGCAATTATGTGACCGACAATCGCTGGGGCTCCTTCATCTCGACCAAGTACACCCCGACGAGCGACATCAAGATCACCACGAACTACGTCCACACCGACCTCAGCGGTCTGCCGGATTTCGGCGTGCCCTATTACAGGCAGGGCAATGTGCCGGTGACCTCGGCCGGCATTCCGCGCGGCAACTGGTACGGCTTCCTCAATCGCGACTTCCAGACGGCGCGGCAGGATTTCGGCACCGGCACGATCGAGTACAAGGTCAACGAGGCCATCACGCTGACCAGCAAGGTGCGCGGCGAGCATTCGGTGCTCAACTATATCGGCACGCTGCCGCAGAACCCGATTACGACCAGCCCCAATCCGATGCTCTGGACCACGACGGCGAGCGCGCAGAGCCGCTATCAGAACGTGGACGTGTGGACCAATCAGAACGAGGCGACGTTCAAGCTCGACACCGGCGGGGTCAAGCACACTGCGGTGTTCGGCGTCGAATATTCGAACGAGAACATCTCGATCGACCGCTACGCCGGCCTCGCCTCGGAACTGGCGGGAAGCCCCTTCACGAGCACCGGTGCGGTCACGGGGGTCAATCTCTACTCCCCGCAATACACCAACATTCCCTTCGGCATTCCGGGGCTCGTCGGAAATCCGACGCGCTACGGCGTCAACACCAGCAGCGTGTACGTCATGGACACCGCGAACTGGCAGGACACGATCATCGTCAACGGCGGTATCCGCTACGACGGCTACAGCCAGAGCGCGTCGACGAACTCGGCCTACCTCAAGCAGAACAACGATCTCGTCAATTACAACGTTGGCGCGGTCTACAAGCCGATGTCGATCGGCAGCGTCTACGCAGCCTACGCGACCTCGGCCAATCCGTTCGGCTCGGAGCTTGACGCGACCGGCACCGACTACGGCGGCGTTCCCGCCAACTCGACCATCCTGCTTGGACCCGAGCGCAACAAGGCGATCGAGGTCGGTACCAAATGGGAGCTTGCCGATCGCCATCTGCTGGTGACCGGCGCGCTGTTCCAGACCACCAAGGACAACGCGCGCGAGACCGTCAACGGCCTGCTCACCTCGGGCGCGGCCTACAGGATCCAGGGCATCGACATCGAAGCCGAGGGTAAGATCACCGATCGCTGGAGCATCTTCGGCGGCCTGGTGTTGATGCAGTCCAAGGTCACGCAGAGCGGCGTTGCCTCGAACATCGGCCTGCAGCTTGCCAATATCGCCCATCAGTCGTTCAGCATGCTGACCAAATACAAGTTCGACGACGGCTGGGAGCTTGGCGGACAGGCGGTGTATCGCTCGAAGGTCTATGGCGGCACGTTCGCGGCCAACACCAACGAGTTGCCGAGCTATTGGCGCTTCGATGCGTTCGTCGAGAAGAAGATCGACAAGAACTGGACGATGAAGTTCTACGCCCAGAACCTGACCAACAAGCTGTATTACGACTCGTTCTATCGCAGCGCCGTGCCGTTCGTCGCAGTCGCGCCGGGCCGGGCGTTCTACCTCGTGACGACGGCGAAGTTCTGATCATGTTGACGTGTCTGCCTGGCGTTCTCAGCAAAGATGATGTGGCGGATTTCCGCCGCATCATGGACGCCAGCGCATGGGAGGACGGCCGGTCCACCGCCGGCGCGCAGTCGGCGATGGTCAAGCGCAACGAGCAATTGCCGCCCGATAGCGAGGTCGCGCGAAAACTCGGCAACCACATCATCTCGGCGCTGACGTCGAACCCGCGCTTCATCGCGGCGGCAATTCCGCTCCAGATCTTCCCGCCGCTGTTCAACCGCTATGCGGCGGATAGCGGCCACCATTTCGGCCTGCATGTCGACAATGCGATCCGCGGCGACCGTCTGACCGGCCTTCGCATCCGCACGGACCTGTCGGTGACGCTGTTTCTCGCCGAGCCGGAAGAGTACGACGGTGGCGAACTTGTGATCGAGGACACTTACGGCTCGCACGAAGTCAAGTTGCCAGCCGGCGACTGCGTGCTCTATCCCTCGACCAGCCTCCACCTCGTCACGCCGGTGACCAGGGGAACACGGGTTGCGTCTTTCTTCTGGCTTCAGAGCATGATACGGGACGATCAAGCCCGGAGCATGATCTTCGACCTCGATACCGCGATTCAGGCGCTGGTGGACCGGCTCGGGCGTGACGATCCCGAAACGGTCAAATTGACGGGTATCTATCACAACCTCATTCGCTACTGGGCCGAAGTATGAAGACCATGACCTCTAGAGCAAGCCTTGCCGCAGCCTTGATGCTTGCGGCCGCCTGGCTCGCATCCCCCGTTTCGGCCCAGACACAACCCCCCTCGGCACCGGCGCAGTCGACGGCTCAGCCGGCCCCGGCCGGTCCGGCTCCGGCGGCGCCCGCGGCCACCACGCCTGCGGTCCCGGCGCCTTCGGCTTCGACAGCCACCCCGGTTGCTCCGACGGCGTCCCCGGCGGCCACCGTTTCGACCACCGCCAAGTCCGATGCGGCGGCTGGCATCGCGCCGGCGATGAAGGAATTGTCACCCTGGGTGATGTTCATGTCGGCGGACGTCATCGTGAAGGCGGTGATGATCGGGCTCGCCTTCGCATCGCTGATGACCTGGACCGTCTTCATCGCCAAGTCGATCGAGCTGTCGGTCGCATCCTCCAAGCTTCGTTCGGCGCTGAAGAAGGTTGCGGAGACGCGCTCCCTCGCCGAAGCGCAGATGGCGCTCGGAGCCAAGGAGGGCATCCTGCCGTCGTTCCTGGCGGCGGCGCTGCGCGAGGCGCGGATGTCGGCCGGCCTGTCCAGCGACGCCGGCATCAAGGAGCGCGCAGCCTCCAGCTTTTCCGAGATCGTGCGCGCCGAGGCGCGGCGGATCCGCATCGGCATGGGCGTGCTCGCGACCATCGGCTCGACCTCGCCCTTCGTCGGCCTGTTCGGCACGGTCTGGGGCATCATGAACAGCTTCATCGGCATCTCGAAGTCGCAGACCACGAACCTCGCGGTCGTCGCGCCCGGCATCGCCGAGGCGCTGCTCGCCACCGCGATCGGCCTCGTCGCCGCGATCCCGGCCGTCATCATCTACAACCACTTCTCGCGCGTGACGAAGGGCTATCTCGAGCTCGTCAGCCGCGCCTCGGGTGCCGCGGGGCGGCTGCTCTCGCGCGATCTCGACCGCAGCCACGGCAGCGTGCATTCGCGCGCAGCGGAGTGAGCCATGGGCGTTTCGCTCGCAGACAACGATGACGACGACGATTTCTCGGAAACGCATGACATCAACGTCACGCCGTTCATCGACGTCATCCTGGTGCTGCTGATCATCTTCATGGTCGCAGCTCCGCTCTCCACGGTCGACCTGCCGATCGATCTGCCGACGTCGAGCGCGACGCCGCAGAAGAAACCGGACAAGCCGACCTATCTCAGCATCAAGCCCGATCTGACGCTCGCCCTCGGGGAGAATCCGGTTCACCGGGCCGAGCTGATCGGGACGCTCGACGGACTGTCCGACATGAGCAAGGACAAGTACGTCTTCCTGCGCGCCGATCGTTCGGTGCCGTACGGGGAGTTGATGGGCGTCATGGAGCTCCTGCGCTCAGGCGGCTATACGCGGGTGAAACTGGTGGCGCTGGAAGGCGCGCCGGGAGCGCCTGCGGCAGGCGCCGCTCAGCCATAGAGGCCCGCTATGTCGGACGAACACAGACCATCCCGGAAGCTCTGGATCCTGGCGGCGGTGGCCGCGCTCGTGCTCCATTTGGGTGGTGCTGCGCTCGCGCTGGCTCATTTGCGCGCTGACGACGACGGCGACGGCCTGGGTGCGAACGGTGCGGAATTCGCCGTGGAGATGGCATCGCCCAAGGCGCCCGAAACCGATCTGCCGCCCGGGCCCGACAGCGAAGCGATGCAGGAGCAGCAGGCGCTTCCCGAGCAGAAGGCCGAGACCAAGGAGACGGAGCTTCCCAAGGACCAGTCGCAGCAGGTCGAGGATCCCGACCGCGTCGTGACCGAGAACAACGCGAAGAAGCCGACCGAAGACGATCCGAAAATTCAGGCGGTCGAAACGCCGGCCGCCGAAGCCTCGCCGAAATCGGTTGCGACGGCACGGCAGACGCTCGAGGAGGACGCGCGCGAGGCCGAGAAGGCGCTGGCGCCCGTCATCGGCATCGGCAAGGACATCCTGAAGCTGACCGCCGACTGGAACCGCAAGATCAGCGCGCATTTGTCGCTGCACAAGATCAATCCGGAAGGCAAGCAGCCCAATAACCAGAAGGTCAAGGTGAGCTTCGCGATCAACCGGAAGGGCAACGTGCTGTCGGTGGATGTGGTGGAGTCATCCGGGGATTCAGCCTACGACGCGGCCGCGGTCTCGATCGTCCGCAAGTCGGATCCGATCCCGCAGCCGCCTGCCGGGCTGACCGAGGACCGGTTCGAGCGGACCGTCGATATCATCTTCACGCCGGCCGACACGAAAAAGAAGAAGACCGCTCAGCGCCAGTAGAGCCGGATGCCGACATAGACGACGACCAGGCAGGCGAAGATCAGCGCCACCGGGAGCGGCCGTTTCTGGGTTCCAGCTGTCGCACCAGCCCCGAAAAAGCTGGTCGTCTTTGGGTTCGGCGCCGGACGGCGGAAAGCGGTAACATTGTCCGCCGCTGCTTCAGGCGGGCGAGGGCGGACGTCGGGTGCGGCTCCCGCGCCGCCCATCTCGGCATAATAGGCCTTGTAGATCGCACCGATGGTCGCCTCGGTGGCCTCGCCCTCGCTCATCTGCGCCAGCAGGTTCTGGTAGCTCGCCAGAAACTCCTGGGCCTCCGGCGGGAGCGCGGACGCCCCATTGAGCTTGGCCATCATCTTCCAGGTGGCAAAATCGGCGCGGGCGCGGGTGTCCGCGCGTCGCGCGATCAGCATATCGGCAGCTTTGACCAAGTCGGCCTCTGGCCCTTCGGCTTAAAGTTCGGGTGGCTGTTCAACTACGCATTGCCGGTCAGGAGGAGAACAGCCTGAATCACATAACCGGTCAACGTTCGCAGTATTGCTGAAATAACATCAAGATTTAGACCGAACTGGGAACCTGCAAGGGGCAGCAGGATCAACAGGCCGATCAGGATCAGCATCCCGAACGGCTCGAGCCGGGCCAGCGGCATGGCGAGCGGGCGGGGCAACAGCCCGACCGCGACGCGCCCGCCATCGAGCGGCGGGATCGGCATCATGTTGAAGACCGCGAGGATGGCGTTGATGATGAGCGCATTCTTGAGGTTGTCGGCGACCCATTTCGCCGAGCTTGCGGGGACAAGGGGCAGGGCGTGGAAGGCGAGGGCCACTGCAAGCGCCAGCAGGATGTTGGTGACAGGCCCGGCCAATGCCACCCAGACCATGTCCAGTTTGGGGTTGTTCAGCTTGCGGAAGTTGACCGGTACCGGCTTGGCGTAGCCGAACAGGAACGGCGAGTGCGCGAACAGCAGCATCGCCGGCAGGATCACGGTGCCGAACGGGTCAATGTGGCGCAGCGGGTTGAAGCTGACGCGGCCGAGCTGCGAGGCCGTGTCGTCCCCGAGCCGGTCCGCGACGAAAGCGTGCGCAGCCTCGTGGAAGGTGATGGCGAGCACGAGGGGAAGCACCCATACCGACAGATCATAAAAGGAAATGTTCACGGCTCGTCCGTCCCGGTTTGCCTGCGGCCTTGCGGCCGTCCCGGCCAACCGGCGGTACAGCAACGCTTCGGCTCAACATAGGAGGGGCGGTCCCGAAATGCCACGCTGCAAAGGGGGCGCCGGCAGCACGCCGCCGTGCCATCGTGCAATTAGGCCGGAATCGTCCCCGGATATTGCACCAGGCCGTCGTCGAGCTTCAGCCAGGCGGGCTTTTCCGAGACCCAGATGTGCTCGGTCGGCGCGAAGGCATTGCGATCGTCGAAAACGGAGAGGGACACGCCCGCGAGCGTGCCGTTACGGCGCCAGGCGAACAGGCGCGTGCCGCAGCGCTTGCAGAACACGCGGTCGATCGCCTCGGACGACGCATAGCGCTCCGTCTCGCCTTCGACGCTCAGCGCGCGCTGGTCGAACTGCGCGCGGGCGAAGAAGGGCGAGCCCATCGCCTTCTGACAGAGGCGGCAATGGCAGACGCGAACGTTGAGCGGCTCGCCTTCCGCCTTGAACCGCACCGCGCCGCACAGGCATCCACCTTCCCGGATCATGCTGTCCTCAATAGGTTGCGCGTCCGCCCGAGATGTCGAACACCGCGCCGGTCGAGAACGCGCAGTCCTCGGATGCGAGCCAGGCCACCATCGCGGCGAGCTCTTCGACCAGCACGAAGCGCCCCTTCGGGATCTTCGACAGCATGAAGTCGATGTGCTGCTGCGTCATCTGGTCGAAGATCGCGGTCTTGGCCGCGGCCGGCGTCACCGCATTGACGAGGATGTCATGCGCGGCAAGCTCCTTGCCGAGAGATTTCGTCAGCGCGATCAGGCCGGCCTTGGACGCCGAATAGTGCGAGGCGTTCGGGTTGCCTTCCTTGCCGGCGATCGAGGCGATGTTCACGATCCGCCCGTATTTCTGCTTGAGCATCGCGGGCACGATGGCCTTGCAGACGATGAAGGGACCATCGAGGTTGATGCGCAGGACCTTGCGCCATTCATCGAGGTCGGTCTCCCAGACCGGCTTGTTCACGCCGGCGATGCCGGCATTGTTGACGAGGATGTCGATCTTGCCGAATGCGGTGAGCGTCGCATCGCGCGCCTGCTCGACGGCCGCGGTGTCGGTGACGTCGACTTTGAAGACGCGGACGTTGTCGCCGATCTCCTTCGCCGTCTTCTCAGCGAGCGCGGCGTCGAAATCCCAGATCGCGACCTTGGCGCCGGAGGCGGCAAGGCGCTCGGTGATGGCGCGGCCAAAGCCCTGCGCGCCACCAGTGACGATGGCGACGCGGCCGTCGAGATCGATCTTGTTCATGCCGGGTGCCCCTGGGGTCAGAGCATGTAGCCGCCGTCGACGACGAGGTCGACGCCGGTGGTGAAGGCGCTCTCGTCGCTGCCGAGATAGACCGCCATGTTGGCAATCTCCTCGGCGGTGCCGAGCCGGCCCATCTTCTGGCGGGAGATGAACATCTCCTTGCCTTGCGGTCCCTGTGCGGCGGCGCGGTCGAGCATCGAGGGAGTCTCGACGGTGCCAGGGCAGATCGAGTTGCAGCGGATGCCCTTGGTGATGAAGTCGAGCGCGACCGCGCGCGACAGCAGCGACACTGCCGCCTTCGACGAGCTGTAGACGTAGCGGTTCGCCGGCGGCCGCAGCGCTGCGCAGGAGGAGATGTTGACGATGCTGCCCCCGCCGCCCGCGATCATGTCGGGCAGGAACGCCCTGATGGTCCGGTGCATCGACTTGACGTTGAGGTCGAACGAGAAATCAAAATCCTCTTCCGAGCACTCCAGGATGGTGCCGTGGTGCACGAAGCCGGCCGCGTTGAGCAGGATGTCGATCTTGCCGATGCGCTTGGCAAAGGCGTTGACGTCGGCGGTGTTGCGCACGTCGAGCTTTGCGACCTCGGCAATGCCTTCCTTGGTCAGATCAGCGATACCGGCCTCGTTGATGTCGGTGGCGATGACGGTTGCGCCTTCACGCGCAAATGCGATGGCGCAAGCGCGTCCGATGCCTGCTGCCGCAGCCGTGACGACGGCGCGTTTGCCCTTGAGGCGGTCTGCCATGTTGTTTTCTCCTTTGAATTGGTGCCGTCATTCCGGGGCGCGGCGAAGGCGCGAGCTACGATGCGCAATTGCGCATCTGAGAATCCATAACCACGATCGGGAGTATGGATTCCGGGCCTGCGCCTTGCGGCGCATCCCGGAATGACAATCTTGGTTAGTGATTATCCCGCGCCACGCCAAACGTGCCGGCGACGTTCTGATAGCGCGTGGCGAGCTCCATGCAGGCGCCGGTCGATTGCTGGCCGACGGTGTTGCGATAGATCTCCTGCCACGGCGTCTGGTTTTCGGGATGCCTGAAGCCGCCATTGGCCTTGAGCTCGGCGTGACGCTTCTTCAGCTCCTCGTCCGAGATCAGGATGTTGGCGCTGCCCTTGTTGAGGTCGACCCGGACCTTGTCGCCAGTCTTGAGGATCGCAAGCCCGCCATTGGCGGCAGCTTCCGGCGAAGCGTTCAGGATCGAGGGCGAGCCCGAAGTGCCGGACTGGCGGCCGTCGCCGATGCAGGGCAGGGACAGGATGCCGCGTTTGATCAGCGCTGCCGGCGGCTGCATGTTCACGACCTCGGCTCCACCAGGGTAGCCGATCGGTCCGGTGCCGCGGATGAACAGCACGCAGCGCTCGTCGATGTCGAGCGAGGCATCGTCGATCCGCGCGTGATAGTCCTCCGGACCCTCGAACACGATGGCGCGGCCCTCGAATGCGTTGGGATCTTTCGGATTGCTGAGATAGCGGTCGCGGAATTCCTTGGAGATCACTGAGGTCTTCATGATCGCGGAATCGAACAGATTGCCCTTCAGCACCAGGAAGCCGGCGTCCTTCACCAGCGGCTTGTCGTAAGCCCAGATCACGTCGTTGTCGGGGACAGGCGCGTCCTTGCAGTTCTCGCCGATGCCGCGGCCGTTGACGGTGACGGCATCCTCATGGATGCGCTTGTGCTTCATCAACTCGCGCACCACCGCAGGCACGCCGCCGGCGCGGTGGAATTCCTCGCCGAGATAGAAGCCGGCCGGCTGCATGTTGACCAGCAGCGGCACGTCGTGCCCGACCTTCTGCCAGTCCTCGATGGTGAGCTCGACGCCGATGTGGCGGGCCAGCGCGTTGATGTGGATCGGCGCGTTGGTCGAGCCGCCGATCGCCGAATTGATCACGATGCAGTTCTCGAACGCCTTGCGGGTCAGGATGTCCGAGGGCTTGAGATCTTCCCAGACCATCTCGACGGCGCGCTTGCCGGTCTCGTAGGCGATCTGGCCGCGCTCGCGATAGGGCGCGGGGATCGCCGCGCAGCCCGGCAGCGAGAAGCCGAGCGCTTCGGCAAGACCGTTCATGGTCGAGGCGGTGCCCATGGTGTTGCAATGGCCGACCGAGGGCGCCGACGAAGCCACGATCTCCATGAACTCTTCATAGTCGATCTCGCCCGCGGCGAGCCGCTCGCGTGACTTCCAGACGATGGTGCCGGAGCCGGTGCGCTCGCCGGCATGCCAGCCGTTCAGCATCGGGCCGCCCGACAGCACGATCGCGGGCAGATTGACGGTCGCCGCCGCCATCATGCAGGCCGGCGTGGTCTTGTCGCAGCCGGTGGTGAGCACGACGCCGTCGAGCGGATAGCCGTAGAGGATCTCGACCAGGCCGAGATAGGCGAGGTTGCGGTCCAGCGCGGCGGTCGGGCGCTTGCCGGTCTCCTGGATCGGATGGGTCGGGAATTCCATCGCAATGCCGCCGGCCTCACGGATGCCCTCGCGGACGCGATGGGCAAGCTCGATATGGTGGCGGTTGCAGGGAGAGAGGTCGTTGCCGGTCTGGGCGATGCCGATGATCGGCTTGCCGGACTGCAGCTCCGCACGGGTGAGGCCGTAATTGAGGTAGCGCTCCA
This sequence comes from Bradyrhizobium sp. CCBAU 65884, assembly GCF_028128835.1. Lineage (NCBI taxonomy): Bacteria > Pseudomonadati > Pseudomonadota > Alphaproteobacteria > Hyphomicrobiales > Nitrobacteraceae > Bradyrhizobium > Bradyrhizobium sp. CCBAU 65884. The sequence goes on from NZ_LBJU01000122.1 coordinate 44,563, forward strand.
TGTAGAGCGCCGTCATGCCCGGATTATGCGGGTTGTTGAACCATTCCTGCGAGCGAAGGTGGCGGCGGGAGCCGTTGCCGGCGGGCTCATGCCCATTGGTTGGCTTTTTTGTCATTGGTTTCTCCTGCAATGCAAACGCACTGGCGTCCGTCCATTTACATCAGTCTTGGGGTGTCGGCTTGTGCGATGCCCAATGACGCCAATGACGGATCGCTGGCCCGCTGGCGGGTCGTTTCCTCACAAATGCGATACTAGTCATGGCTACTTGGTAACGCTACCATTTTGTTCGCCGCGCCTGCGCCTGAAACGGTCGGCCTGCCGTCCGAATGGCGCGGCGATGAGCTTTGCCGCTCGATCACCCTGAAGCCGAGATCGAGCACCGGCTGCTCCGGGCGCCGTCCGTCGATCGCCTCGATCAGCATGGTGGCGGCCGTTTTGCCCATCTCGTAGCGGTTGGTGCGCACGCTGGTGAGGGTGGGGACGGCGGAGGCCATGAATTCGAGGTCGTTGAAGCCGACGATCGCGATCTGCTCGGGGACAGCGATCTCCCGGCGCCGGCATTCGAACAGTACGCCGAGCGCAAGGTCGTCATTGGCGCAGAACACCGCATCGAGATTGGGCTCGCGCGCCAGGAGATCGGTGAACAGGGCGCCGCCCAGCGTCACCGAGGTCGGTGTCGCCGTGGTGACGACGAGGCGCTGCTCGAACAGTGCGGCATCCTTCATCGCCGAGACATATCCGTCCAGCCGCCGCTGCACCCGCGGGTCCATGCGCGCACCGACGAAGCCGATCTTGCGGCGGCCCTGCTCGAACAGGTGCGCAACCGCTGCGCGGGCTGCATCATAGTGCGAAAAGCCGATCATCATGTCGACCGGATCGGGGCCGATCTCCATGATCTGCACGATCGGGCAATCCGCGGCCTCCAGCATGGCGCGCGATTCCGTGGTCTGGTCGATGCCGGTGACGATCAGCCCGGCCGGCTTCTGCGCGAGAAACAGTCGCAGCAGCTTTTCTTCCTGGAGAATGCTGTAGCGCGTGTTGGACAACTGGATCGAGTAACGGCTACCTTCGGACGCGTCGTAGATGCCGCGCAGCACGTCCGAGAACACGTTGTTGGTGAGGGACGGGATCAAGACACCGATGACCTCGGTGCGTTGCGAGGCCAGCGCGCGGGCCGCAAGGTTCGGCACATAGCCGAGCTCCTTGGCGGCGCTCTCGACCCGCGTCCGCTTGCCGATCGACAGGGCCTCCGGATTGCGGAAGAAGCGGGACGCCGTAATCGGGCTGACGCCGGCAAGCTCGGCGACTTCCGCCAGCCGGATCTTGCCTGACTTGGTGCGTTTTCGACCCATTTGCTGCTCTTAACACAGTCAGTCCCGCAAACAAAGGAACGTTGACAGCGCTACCAGCAACGACTAACCAAAGACAAATTGCCAAAACCGCACAAACTGCCGACAATGTTGCCCGCTAAGATCGGGCCGAGTTCGGTGAAGTCTGAAAAAACAAGACGGTCGCGGCGCTAGAGGCGCCGTGGACTTTCGAGGAGGGAGCTAGATGTCGTCTGTGCAAATCCGCGACGTGCGGAAATCGTTCGGCAATTTTGAAGTCCTGCACGGCGTGACTGTACCGATCGAGGACGGCCAGTTCGTCGTTCTGGTCGGCCCTTCCGGCTGCGGCAAGTCGACGCTTCTGCGCATGCTCGCCGGTCTCGAGAACATCACCTCCGGCACGATCTCGATCGGCGACCGCGTCGTCAACAATGTCCAGCCCAAGGAGCGGGACATTGCGATGGTATTCCAGAACTACGCGCTCTATCCGCACATGACGGTCGCCGACAACATGGGCTTCTCGCTGAAGCTGCGGAATGCGGGCGCCGACGAGATCAACAAGCGCGTCAAGCGCGCCGCCGAGATCCTCGCGCTGTCGCCGCTGCTCGATCGCTATCCGCGCCAGCTCTCCGGCGGCCAGCGCCAACGCGTCGCGATGGGCCGCGCCATCGTGCGCGATCCGCAAGTCTTCCTGTTCGACGAGCCCTTGTCCAACCTCGACGCCAAGCTGCGCGTCGCCATGCGCACCGAGATCAAGGAGCTGCATCAGCGGCTGAAGACGACGACCGTCTACGTCACCCACGACCAGATCGAAGCCATGACCATGGCCGACAAGATCGTCGTCATGCATGACGGCATCGTCGAGCAGATGGGCACGCCGCTCGAGCTCTATGACAAGCCCGATAACCAGTTCGTCGCCGGCTTCATCGGCTCGCCCGCGATGAACTTCCTGAAGGGGCATGTGCGCGTCAACGGCGTTGCGACCTTCGAGGGACCGAACGGCGTCAAGCTGCCGCTCAAGACCGCTCCCGCGGCGTCCGACGGCCGTCCCGCGGTCTATGGCGTGCGGCCCGAGCATTTCACCATTGCCGACGACGGCGCCGAAGCCGAGATCATCGTGGTCGAGCCGACCGGCTCGGAGACGCAGGTGTTCGCCAAGATCGGCGGCGAGCAGGTCGTCGCGGTCTTCCGCGAACGCCATCAGTTCAACCCGGGCGACAAGATCCGGCTGAAGCCCGATCCGTCGCTGGTGCATCTGTTCGACGAGGCGACGGGAAAGCGCCTGAACGCGTAGCGTAAGTTCAAGTTAAGACAATAAAAAAGCATCACAGGGAGGACGACATGCAAGACTTTACCCGCCGGACTCTGCTTCAAGGCGGAACGGCACTGGCTGCGACCGGCATGCTCACCGGGCCGGCACTGTTCGATTTCGCCAAGGCCTGGGCGCAGAGCGCGCCCTGGAAGGCGGAGCCCGGTGCCAAGCTGACCGTGATGCGATGGAAGCGCTTCGTGCCGGCTGAGGACGACGCGTTCAACGCAATGGTCGCGGCGTTCAAGGCTGCCACCGGCACCGAGATGAACGTGTTCAGCGAATCCTTCGAGGACGTGCAGCCGAAGGCCTCTGTTGCGGCCAATACCGGCTCCGGGCTCGATCTCGCCTGGGGCCTGCACACGTTGCCGCAGCTGTTCCCCACCAAAGTGCTGAAGATGAACGACGTCGCCGATTATCTCGGCAAGAAGTACGGCGGCTGGACCGATGCGGCCGCCAAGACCTGCAAGCAAGGCAACGACTGGCTCGGTATTCCCGTCGCGACCAACGGCGGTTACATGACGTACCGCAAGTCGGCGCTCGACAAGGCGGGGTTCAAGGAATTCCCGAAGGACTTCCCCAGCTTCCTCGAGATGTGCAAGGCGCTGAAGGCGAACAACACGCCGGCCGGCTTCGCGCTCGGGCACGCCTCGGGCGACGGCAATTCGTGGCTGCACTGGGTGCTGTGGGGCCACGGCGCCTACACGGTCGACCAGAGCGACAAGATCATCATCAATTCGCCGGAGACCGCGAAGGCGCTGGAATATTGCAAGTCGCTGTACGATGCCTTCATCCCGGGCACCGCGTCCTGGAACGATTCCTCCAACAACAAGGCGTTCCTCGCCGGCGAGCTCTATTGCACGGCGAACGGCATCTCGATCTACGTCGCCGCCAAGACCGATGCGAGCAAGAAGGAGCTCGCCGAGGACACCTATCACGCGCTCTGGCCGGTCGGACCGGTCGGCAAGCCGACCGAGCTGCAGCTTGCGCTGCCGATCCTCGCCTTCAACTTCACCAAATATCCGAACGCGGCGAAGGCTTTCGTCGCCTTCATGCTGGAGAAGGAGAACTACGAGAAGTGGCTGGACGGCGCGCAGGGCTATCTGACGCAGACCTTGAACGGCTATGAATCGGCGCCGATCTGGACGGCGGATCCCAAGAATGCCGTGTTCTCGCAGGCGTCCAAGCGCACTCTCCCGGCGGCCGGTATCGGCACCGTCGGCGAAAAGGCGGCAACCGCAATCGCCGACTTCATCGTCGTCGACATGTTCGCCAACTACTGCACCGGCACCAAGGATGCGAAGGGCGCGATGGCGGAAGCCGAGCGCCAGCTGAAGCGCATCTATCGCTGAGGGTCACGGGGCGGGCGGCCATTCGGCCGCCCGCTCGTCAACATTTCGATCAGGGATATCGGGCATGGCTGATGTCGCAATTCCCCGGGCCAAGCCTCAGATGAGAGAGGACGGCGCCTGGACCCAGCTCAAACACAATCGCAACTGGCTCGGCTTCTGGTTCATGGTGCCGGCCATGGCCTTCCTGATCTTCTTCCTGGCCTATCCGCTGGGGCTCGGCATCTGGCTGTCCTTCACCGACACCCGCATCGGCAGGGTCGGGCACTTTGTCGCTACCGAGAACTATGAGTGGCTGTGGGACGACTCCATCTTCTGGCTGTCGGTGTTCAACACGCTGCTCTACACCTTCGTCGCCAGCGCCCTCAAATTCGCGATCGGGCTTTATCTCGCGCTGCTGCTGAACGAGAACATGCCGTTCAAGGCGATGTTGCGCGCGATGGTCCTGATCCCCTTCATCGTGCCGACGGTGCTCTCGGCACTGGCGTTCTGGTGGATCTTCGACTCGCAATTCTCCATCATCTCCTGGTCGCTGAGGCATCTCGGCCTGATCGACCAAAACATCAACTTCCTCGGCGACACGACCTGGGCGCGCATTTGCGTGATCTTCGCCAATATCTGGCGCGGCGTGCCGTTCGTGGCCATCACGCTGCTGGCGGGCCTGCAGACGGTGTCGCCCTCGCTCTATGAAGCCGCAACGCTCGACGGCGCCACGCGCTGGCAGAATTTCCGCTTCATCACCTATCCGCTGCTGACGCCGATCATCGCCGTCGTGATGACCTTCTCGGTGCTGTTCACCTTCACCGACTTCCAGCTGATCTGGGCTATGACGCGCGGCGGCCCGGTCAACGCCACCCATCTGATGGCGACGCTGTCCTACCAGCGCGCGATCATCGCCGGGCAGCTGGGCGAGGGTGCCGCGATCTCGAGCGCCATGATTCCGTTCCTGCTCGCCGCAATCATGGTGTCGTGGTTCGGCCTCCAGCGCAGGAAATGGCAGCAGGGAGAGAACAATGACTGATCTGCCCACCAGGTCCGTTGATCTCAAGGCCGTGCTATCGGGATCCTCTCCGACGGTGGCGAAGGACGATCACAGCGAGGGCATGAGCTATCTGCAGTCGGTGCCGCGCCGGATGGTGACGCTGTACCTGCCGCTCGCGATCATCGTCATCGTTCTGCTGTTCCCGTTCTACTGGATGGCGCTGACCTCGGTGAAGCCGGACGAGCAATTGCTCGATCTCGACAGGTACAACCCGTTCTGGACGTGGAATCCGACCTTCAAGCATTTCCACAAGCTGCTGTTCGAGAGCTACTACCCGTACTGGCTCTGGAACACGATGTACGTGGCCGTCTGCGCGACGGTGCTTTCGATCATCGCGTCGGTGTTAGCTGCCTACGCCATCGTGCGCTTGCGCTACAAGGGCGCCAATCTCGTCGGCGGGCTGATCTTCCTCGCTTATCTGGTGCCGCCATCGATCCTGTTCATCCCGCTCGCCACCGTCGTGTTCCAGTACGGGCTATTCGACTCGCCGCTGGCGTTGATCCTGACCTATCCGACCATCCTGATCCCGTTCTCGACCTGGCTCTTGATGGGCTATTTCAAGACCATCCCGTTCGAGCTCGAGGAATGCGCGCTGATCGACGGGGCGAGCCGCTGGCAAATCCTGATCAAGATCGTTCTGCCGCTCGCAATCCCCGGGCTGATCTCGGCCTTCATCTTCTGCTTCACGCTGTGCTGGAACGAGTTCATCTACGCGTTGACCTTCCTGCAGTCGACCAGCAACAAGACGGTGCCGGTCGCGATCGTCAACGAGTTCGTGGACGGTGACATCTACCGCTGGGGTTCGCTGATGGCCGGAGCCCTGGCCGGCTCGCTGCCGCTCGTCATCCTTTACGCCTTCTTCGTGGAGCATTATGTGTCCGCGATGACCGGCGCCGTGAAGGAATAATCGCGGGGTCCGCCACGGGAGCGCGCCGGAGGCTGCGCGCTCCGGCCAATAAGAAGGAGTTAAGCTCTTGCACATTCTGGTTCTCGGCGCCGCCGGCATGGTCGGCCGCAAATTGTGCGAACGGCTGTTGCGTGACGGCCGGCTCGGCAAGAGCGACATCACCAAGCTGACCATGCATGACGTGGTCGAACCGAAGAGGCCGGAAAAGGCCGGTTTCCCGGTCGAGACCGTGTCGGGCGATTTCGCAGTCCCAGGCGCGGCCGAGAAGCTCATCGCCGGCCGCCCGGACGTGATCTTCCATCTCGCCGCGATCGTCTCCGGCGAAGCCGAGTTCGACTTCGACAAGGGTTACCGCATCAATCTCGACGGCACGCGGATGCTGCTCGATGCTGTCAGGCTGGTCGGCGGCGGCTACAAGCCCCGCGTGGTGTTCACGTCCTCGATCGCGGTGTTCGGCGCGCCGTTCCCCGATGCGATCGGCGACGAGTTCTTCCACACCCCGCTGCTCAGCTACGGCACCCAGAAGGCGATCGGCGAGCTGTTGCTGGCCGACTATTCGCGGCGTGGTTTCCTCGACGGCATCGGTATCCGTCTGCCGACCATCTGCATCCGGCCGGGCCTGCCCAACAAGGCGGCATCGGGCTTCTTCTCCAACATCCTGCGCGAGCCGCTGGCCGGCAAGGAAGCGGTGCTGCCGGTGTCCGAGGACGTTCGCCACTGGCACGCGACGCCGCGCTCCGCGGTCGGCTTCCTGCTCCATGCCGGCACCATGGATCTCGCCACCGTCGGCCCGCGCCGCAATCTGACCATGCCAGGCCTTTCGGCAACGGTCGGCGAGCAGATCGCCGCCTTGAAGCGGGTTGCCGGCGAAAAAGTCGCGGCGCGCATCAAGCACGAACCTGATCCCTTCATCGTCGGCATCGTCGGCGGCTGGCCGCGCAATTTCAATGCAAAGCGGTCGCTCGAGCTCGGCTTCACCACCGCCGAGAAGACCTTCGACGACATCATCCGCATTCACATCGAAGACGAGCTCGGCGGCAACTTCGTCGCATGATCACTGACTGAGCGAGCCCTGGTGATGGCGAGCGTTGCTTGCATCGGCGAATGCATGGTCGAGCTCAGGCAGGCGCAAGGAGGCGCGTCTGCCGGGCAAGGGCAGGGCGGCGGGCTGTATTCGCGCGGCTTCGGCGGTGACACCCTCAACACCGCGGTCTATCTGGCGCGGCTCGAGGTCAAGGTCGATTATCTCACCGCGCTCGGCGATGACGGCCTCAGCGATGAGATGATCGCGGCCTGGAATGCGGAGGGCGTCGGCACAAGGCGTGTCGTGCGGCTGGCCGGCAAGCTACCCGGCCTCTACATGATCCAGCTGGATGCGAAGGGCGAGCGCCAGTTCTTCCACTGGCGCGACAGCGCGGCGGCGCGCCAGCTGATGAACCTGCCGGAGACCGATGAGCTGCTCAACTCGCTGATGAGCTACGACATCGTCTATCTCTCCGCGATCACGCTCTCGATCTACGATGCGCCCGGGCGCGAGCGGCTGTTCGCGGCGATCAAGCGCGCGCGCCTGCTCGGCACCCGCTTTGTGTTCGACACCAATTTTCGCGCGCGGGGTTGGCCGGACCGCGACGTCGCGCGCGAGGTGTTTGCGGCTGCTTTCGCCGCCGCCGATATCGTGCTGACCTCGACCGAGGACCTGCTCGCGCTCTATCCTGGCGAGAGCAACGATCAGCTGATGGCACGCATCCCGACGCCCGAGCTGGTGTTCCGGCTCGCCGAGCCCGTCAGCCTGCTGCGTTTCCCCGGGGCTACCCATGAGGTCCGGGCCGAACCGATGACCAAGCCCGTCGTCGACACCACGGCGGCCGGAGACAGCTTTGCCGCGGCCTATATCGCGGCCCGGCTCGCCGGTTCCGATCCGGTCGAGGCCGCCCAGGCCGGGCATCGCCTCGCCAGCCTCGTGATCTGCTATTCCGGCGCCATTATTCCGGGCTATGCCATGCCGCCGAAGAAACGGCACCGGCCGGCGACCTCCCGCCAGGCGACCAAGTAAAGATCGAGACCCTATGACCACGACTGCCCAACAGAACCACCTCGCCGCGCTGTTCAAGGCGGCGACCGTCATTCCCGTCCTCACCATCGAGCGGATCCAGGATGCCGTGCCGCTGGCGCGCGCGCTGGTTGCCGGCGGCGTCCGCACGCTGGAGGTGACCATGCGCACCCCGGTTGCGATCGAGGCGGCGAGGGCGATGATGGCCGAAGTCCCGGAGGCGGTCGTCGGCATCGGCACGATCCTGAATCCGGCCGACTTCACCCGTGTCGAGAAGCTCGGCGTCGCCTTCGGCATCAGCCCGGGCCTGACCCCCGATCTCCTCAAGGCCGCCGCCCACAGCTCCCTGCCGTTCGCGCCGGGCATCGCCACGGCGTCCGAGCTGATGCTGGCGCTGTCGCACGGCCTCGACGTCGCAAAATTCTTCCCGGCGGAGCAGGCCGGCGGCATCAAGGGCCTGCGTTCGCTCGGCGGCCCGTTCCCGAACGTGCGGTTCTGCCCGACCGGTGGCATCGGTGAGGCCAATGCGGCGAGCTGGCTCGCCGAGCCCAACGTGGTCGCGGTCGGCGGTTCCTGGCTGTGCCCGACGGCCGAGATCAAGGCCGGGAACTGGGCCGGCATAACTGCCATCTGCCAGCGCACCCTCAAGGCCCTGAAACCCGCGTGAAGTCTTGCCATCCCTGCGCTAAGACTTAGCTCAGGAAGAGAGACCCCAGGGAGACATGACCATGACCGCCAGCATCGTCGGATGGGCGCATACGCCGTTCGGCAAGTTCGACACCGAGACCGTCGAAAGCCTCGTCACCCGCGTCGCCAATGAGGCGATGGCCGATGCCGGCATTTCGGCCGGCGATGTCGACGAGATCGTGCTCGGCCATTTCAACGCCGGCTTCTCGGCGCAGGATTTTACCGCCTCGCTGGTGCTCCAGGCCGACCCGAAGCTGCGCTTCAAGCCGGCCACCCGGGTCGAGAACGCCTGCGCCACCGGTTCTGCCGCCGTGCACCAGGGCCTGCGCGCGATCGCCGCAGGCGCCGCCAAGATCGTCCTGGTCGTCGGTGTCGAGCAGATGACCCGCACCCCGGGCGCCGAGATCGGCAAGAACCTGCTGAAGGCGTCCTACCTGCCCGAGGACGGCGACACCGTCGGCGGCTTCGCCGGCGTGTTCGGCAAGATCGCCAGCTCCTATTTCCAGAAATACGGCGACCAGTCCGACGCCCTGGCGCTGATCGCGGCCAAGAACCACAAGAACGGCGTCGCCAATCCCTTCGCCCAGATGCGCAAGGATTTCGGTTTCGACTTCTGCCGCGCCGAGAGCGAGAAGAACCCCTACGTCGCCGGCCCCCTGAAGCGCACCGATTGCTCGCTGGTCTCCGACGGCGCCGCCGCGCTGGTGCTGGCTGACGCCGAGACCGCCAAGGGCATGACCAAGTCGATCGGCTTCCGCGCCACCGCGCACGCCCAGGACTTCCTGCCGATGTCCAAGCGCGACATCCTCCAGTTCGAGGGCTGCACCGTTGCCTGGCAGCGCGCGCTGGAGAAGGCCGGGGTGACGCTGTCCGATCTCTCCTTCGTCGAGACCCATGACTGCTTCACCGTGGCCGAGCTGATCGAATACGAAGCGATGGGGCTGACGCCGAGGGGGCAGGGCGCCCGCGCCATCAAGGAAGGCTGGACGCTCAAGGACGGCAAGCTGCCGGTCAATCCGTCCGGCGGCCTGAAGGCCAAGGGCCATCCGATCGGCGCCACCGGCGTTTCCATGCATGTGATGACCGCGATGCAGCTCGCAGGCCAGGCGCCCGAGGGCATGCAGCTCAAGAACGCCAAGCTCGGCGGCATCTTCAACATGGGCGGCGCCGCGGTCGCCAACTACGTCTCGGTGCTGGAGCCGCTGAAGTAGGTCTTGTAGGGTGGGCAGAGGCGCGAAGGCGCCGTGCCCACCCTCTTCCTTGCGTTAGATCATGGTGGGCCCGCTTCGCTTGGCCCACCCTATGGCTCCTGATTGATTGGCGGAAATGCATCATGAGCACTGACTACGAAGACTCGCTGTCGATGGACGCACTCAACGGTCGGATTGCGATCCTCGAGGACAATATAAGGCAGCTCATCGAGCAGGCCGCGGCCGCCTCAGGCGAGCAGAACGAGTCGCGCATCGCCGACCGGATCAGCCAGCAGAACGAAGAGCTCGACCGGCTCCTCAAGATCCGCGAATCCCGCCAGAAGAAATAGCGGCCGGTATCGCCGCGCGGCGCATGCGGCCATACGCCGGCCGCCCTTGTGCGCGCGGCCCCGCTGCCTTTAGCTGGACCGAAATCGCGGGGCCGCGCCTTGGCCCTCGCGCAATCGGGAGCGAATGATGGGGCCGCTGAAGGGCATCAAGGTCATCGACATGACCACCGTGCTGATGGGGCCGTATGCGACCCAGATGCTCGGCGACTACGGCGCCGACGTCATCAAGGTGGAATCGCTCGACGGCGACGTCACCCGCCTGATCGGCCCGATGCGCCATGCCGGCATGGGCCCGGTGTTTCTCAACACCAACCGCAGCAAACGCTCGATCTGCCTCGATCTGAAGAAGCCCGCGGGCCGCGAGGCCGTGTTGCGGCTGCTGAAGGACGCCGACGTATTGGTTTACAACGTCCGCCCCCAGGCGATGGCGCGGCTGCAGCTCGGCTACGACGTCGTCTCCGCCCTCAATCCGCGCCTCGTCTATGCCGGCGTGTTCGGCTTCGGGCAGGATGGCCCGTATGCCGCAAAGCCCGCCTATGACGATCTGATCCAGGGCGCCACCGCGCTGCCGGCGCTGATGGCGCAGACCGGCGACGGCGTGCCGCGCTATGTGCCGAACGCGCTGGTCGACCGCATCGTCGGCCTCACCGCCGTCGGCGCGATCTGCGCCAGTCTCGTGCATCGCGACCGCACCGGACGCGGCCAGCGCGTCGATATCCCGATGTTCGAGACCATGGCCGGCTTCGTCATGGGCGATCACATGGGCGGGCTCACCTACGAGCCGCCGCTCGACAAGGGCGGCTATGCCCGCCACCTCTCGCGCGACCGCAGGCCGTACAAGACCTCGGACGGCTATCTCAGCGTCATCGTCTACAACGACAAGCAGTGGGAGAATTTCTTCAAGGCGACGGCGCGCGATGATCTGCGTGTCGATCCAAAATTCGCGACTTTCGCGGGGCGCGCCGCCAATATCGACGTCGTCTATGCCGAGCTCGCGCGCATCTTCGAGACGCGCTCCACCGCCGAATGGATCGACCTGCTGACCAAGGCCGACGTGCCGGTCATGCCGATGCACGACCTCGCCTCGATCCTGCACGACGAGCATCTGGAGGCGACGAATTTCTTTCCGGTCGTGGACCATCCGACCGAAGGTCCGATCCGCAGCATGAAAGTGACCGCGACCTGGTCGGAGACGGAGGCCGAGCCGGTGCGGCTGGCGCCGCGGCTCAACGAGCACGGCGCGGAGATTCTTCGCGAGATCGGATACTCCGCCGACGAGATCGCCGCCATGGTGCGCGACGGCGTCACGCGCTCGCCGCCGGAGTAGGGGAGGAAGTGATGGCGACAACTCTCTCATCCGTCATTCCGGGGCGCGACGAAGTCGCGAGCCCGGAATCCATAACCACGATCGGGAGTATGGATTCCGGGCTCGCGCCAAGGGGCGCGCCCCGGAATGACGAGGAAGAGAGACGATGAGCTTCATCACCGGCGTCGGCCTCACGCCCTTCGGCAAGCATGACGGCTCGTCCTCGCTCGACCTGATGAGCCAGGCGGCACAAGCCGCGCTCGACGATGCCGGGCTGAAGCGCTCCGACATCGACGGCATCCTTTGCGGCTATTCCACCGTCTCGCCGCACATCATGCTGGCGACCGTGTTCGCCGAGCACTTTGGAATCCGCCCGAGTTACGCTCACGCCGTGCAGGTCGGCGGCGCCACGGGACTCGCGATGACGATGCTGGCGCATCACCTCGTCACCTCGGGCGTCGCGCGCCATGTGCTGGTCGTTGCCGGCGAGAACCGGCTCACCGGGCAGAGCCGCGATGCCTCGATCCAGGCGCTGGCGCAGGTCGGCCATCCCGATTACGAGGTGTCGCTTGGACCAACGATCCCCGCCTATTACGGCCTCGTCGCTAGCAGGTACATGCACGAATATGGCGTGACCGAAGAGGACCTTGCCGAATTCGCCGTGCTGATGCGCAGCTACGCCTGCACCCATCCCGGCGCGCAATTCCACGACCCGATCACCGTTGCCGACGTCATGGCCTCGAAGCCGGTGGCGATGCCGCTCAAGCTGCTCGACTGCTGCCCCGTGTCCGACGGCGGCGCCGCCTTCGTCATCAGCCGCGAGCGGACGGGGGAGGCGGGCGTGCGCATCCGCGGCTGCGCCCAGGCGCATACCCATCAGCATGTCACGGCCGCGCCCGCGCTCAGCGAACTCGGCGCCGAGATCTCCATCGCCCGCGCCAAGAAGGCCGCGGGCCTTGCGATCTCCGATGTGCGCTACGCCGCGATCTACGACAGTTTTACCATTACGCTCGCGATGCTGCTCGAAGACCTCGGTCTTGCCGGCCGCGGCGAGGCCGCAGCCCGCGTCCGATCCGGCCATTTCAGCCGCGACGGCGCGATGCCGCTGAACACCCATGGCGGCCTGCTCAGCTATGGCCATTGCGGCGTCGGCGGCGCTATGGCGCATCTGGTCGAGGCGCATTTGCAGATGACGGGGCGGGCGGCTTGCCGCCAGGTGCGCGACGCCTCGATCGCGTTGCTGCATGGGCGACGGCGGCGTGCTGTCGTCGCATGTGAGCATGTTCCTGGAGCGGGTGCGATGAGCGGGCGTCTGGCAGACTGGACCAAGGGCGAGGCGGCCATCACCTACCAGACCTGCAACTCATGCGGGCATGTGCAGTATTTCCACCGCGCCTTCTGCGCGGCTTGTGGCGAATCGGATCCGCGCGAGCAGCGCGCCAGCGGCAAGGGAAGGGTCTATGCGAGCTCGCTGGTCTGCCGCGCCGCCACACCCGAGACGCGCGCACAGGTGCCTTACAACATTTTGCTGGTCGATTGCGCCGAGGGTTTTCGCATGATGGCGCATGGCGACAACGGACTCGTCATCGGCGATTCGGTCATCGCGAGCTTCAAGCCGTTTGCCGGGAAACTCGTGCCGTTCTTCACGAAGGAAACGTAACGGGATTCGTCATTCGGGGGCGGTCATGGGACCGAGCCTGGAACGGGTATTCTGGGCCTGGCCTGTGCGAGGGCCACCCCGGAATGACGAAAACTCTAGAACTCCAACTAACGCCCGTAGAACAAGATGCTGGCGATGACGAGCATCGCCGTCACCGCCAGCATATGCGCGAGCGCTCCCGAGGCCGCCCCCTTGGTGGCTTCCTTCATGCCTTTTTCTCCCTAGACTTGGGCGTGACTCATCGTTGTGCGGCTAGCACACCCGACGGCCAATTGTTTTACTCGGAACACCCCATTTGCGAGTATTCACCGTGATTTGTCCCCACGCGGCGAATATCGACTGTGTCAGGGTCGATCAGCAATGCGGCGGCAATTTGACTCGATAATGTTGCTCCTGCGTCCTCGCGCGAATAGAGTCTTTGGGAACTTGCGCGGACGACGACAAAAAGCATCAAAAAATCAGGGAAAACTTCAGGAAAATCATGGCCCGCATCAACTACAGCGACCCGTCCAAGGCATCCGACCGCACCCGCGAAATTCTCGACAAGAACCGCAACGCCAACATCTTCCGCATGATGGCGCACTCGCCAAGCTATTTCGAGCAGTACTGCCGCCTGGGGGGCGCCATCCGCCACAAGGGGGAGCTCGATCCGGTTGTGCGCGAGCTTGCGATCACCCGCACCGGCATCTTGTGCGAGGCGCCGTACGAGATCGTCGCGCACAAGCGGATCGGCAAGAATGTCGGCGTCACCGACGCGCAGAACGAGGCGCTCGAAAACTGGGAGGCGGCGACGTGCTTCAACGAGGTGCAGCGCGCCGCGCTCGCCTTCACCGACGAGATCGTGAAACTCAAGAAGCCGACGGATGCGACCTTCAAGGCGATCGCAGCGAAGCTGACGCCGGCCGCGCTGGTCGAGCTCCAGCTCTCGGTCGGCTTCTACATCATGACGTCAAAATTCCTGGAGACGTTTGAGATCGATCTCCAGCCCGTTACCGAAGTGGTGGGCTGATCGAAGCACCGCGGCGAGGGATGCCAATGACGATCGATGAATATGCGGCCTGGGCCGCGAGCGTTGCGAAAGTCGATGAACATCCGTCCAACGAGCGGCTGTCCTATCTCGGTCTCGGCCTCGCGGGCGAGGCCGGCGAGGTGGCCGAGCACATCAAGAAGCTGTTGCGCGATGACTGGCTCGACAAGGCTGGCCTCGTCGATGAGCTCGGCGACGTCATCTATTACTGGGCCTGCCTCTGCGCGACGACCGGGCAGGCACCGTCCGAACTGCTCGAGAAAAGCGCGGCGAAGATCAAGCGACGGCTGAGCGAGGCGGCGAGCCGCTAGGGCGAGGTAGGGGCGGTCGATCGCCTCCCTGTCGCCATCCTTCGAGACGCCCGCCGGTGGCGGGCCCTCAGGATGAGGACCGAATGCGCGGCAGCGGTTTCGACGAGCACCGCTACTGCTTAGCCTCATCCTGAGGAGACCGCGAAGAGGTCGTCTCGAAGGACGAGGCGCGCGCTCAGCTCGCGCAAAATCCAAGAACGCTGCAGCTCACGTCGATGTCAGGATGTCCACCTTCGCATTCGCCACGATCAGGCGATCGGCGAGCAGCTGGGCGAGGTTGCGCATGATGCGCTCGCTGGCGTGCGGGTGCTGCTGGCGGAAGCGTTCAAATTCCTGCAGCGGAGCCTCATAGGCAGTCGCTGCCATGTCGGCGAAGACGTCGGCCGAGCGCGTGGACTCCAGCAGCGCCATTTCGCCGAACGCCATGCCCGCGGTCAGCGTCGCCAGCCGCACGCCGTCGGGGAGCGTGACGTGCACGGCGCCGCTGCGCAGGAAGAACAGGGAATCGGCGGGATCGCCCGTGGTGAGAATCTTCGCGCCGGACTGATAGGTGCGGATGTTGCAGATCGAGGCGAGGTCCGTCAGCTCGTCCTCGCCGAGGCCCTCGAGCAGCGGTTGCTCGGCAAGCTCGGTGGTCTCGTGGAAGTCGATCGAGCCGCCGTAGCGGTAGACGATCTGGTCTTCGGCCCATTCGATCGCGGTGTCGAGCAGGTAGAAGTCGCGGACGTTCTTCAGCTCGGCCGTCCATTCCCGCAACGTGTCCCATTCCTTGGATGCGCGCCTGACGCCCGACAGCACCACCGTGACATTCAGCGCCGCGAGCTCCTCGAACGCTTCGGCGACGAGCCGCGCCCCGGCGCGCGTGGTGGAGGTGACGCGGTGCAGATCGAAGATCACGAATTGCGGACGGGGCCGCCCCGCAAGCCGCCGGGAGACGTAGTCGACCGCGGACAGTGACAGCGTGCCGACCAGCTCGATGATCCGCACCTCCTGCTCATGGGCGGCGAGAATCTCGCGCTCCTGCGGCCGGCGCACGCGGCGCGACGGGCTCTTGCCGATATCGTAGTCGGCGATGACGGCGTTGCGCGCATCGTCGCTGCGGTTGAGCATGTGCAGATCGTAATGTGAGGACAGCGCCTCACAGACCTTGATGCCGCGCACGCTGTTGCCGTGCTTGTCGAGCCTTGGCGAATAGCTGCCGAGCCCGAGGCGGGCGGGGAGGGCGGCGAGGATGCCGCCGCCGACGCCGCTCTTGGCGGGAATGCCGATCCGGTAAATCCATTCGCCGGCATAGTCGTACATGCCCGAGGACGTCATCACCGACAGCGTGCGGGAGATCGCGTAAGGCGTCAGCACCTGCTCGCCCGTGACCGGATTGACGCCGCGATTGGCGAGGGTCGCCGCCATCACCGCGATGTCGCGCGCGGTGACCAGCACCGCGCATTGCCGGAAATAGACGTCGAGCACGCCTGCGACATTGTCCGAGATCACCGCGTTGGTCTTCAGCAGATAACCGATCGCGCGGTTGCGGTCACCGGTCTGGCTCTCCGAGCCGTAGACAGCCTCGTCCACGGCGAGATCGCGACCGGCGAAGCGGCTCAGCGCCAGGCGTATCTGCTCGAAGGCATCTGCGCCCTTGCTGTCGTAGATCAGCCCGGTGCAGGCGATCGCGCCGGCATTGACCATCGGATTGAACGGGTGGTTCTCGGAATTGAGCCGGATCGAGTTGAAAGGATCGCCCGACGGTTCGACGCCGATCGCGCTCTCGACCCTGCCGGCGCCGAGCAGGTCGAGCGCCAGCGCGAACACGAACGGTTTTGACATCGACTGGATGGTGAAGGGCACCCTGGAGTCGCCGACCTCGTAGACATGGCCGTCGAGCGTGGCGAGGCTGATGCCAAAATAGGCAGGATCAGCCTTGCTCAGCTCGGGAATGTAGTCGGCGACCGTGCCTGACGTTTCGGCAGAGAATTCGTTGAGGCAATTATTCAGAAACCGCAGCAAGGGCGGCTTCGAGCGGGTCCAGGCGGCGGCGAGAGGAGAGAGCGGGGTCATCGCCTCTCTTGTGCAACGCAATCAGGGTATGCGCAACCCGTTCGGTACCACGGCCTGCCGCCGGACCAGCAGCAGGGCGAGCAGAACCGTGGGTGCAAGGATGGCAAGGCCCAGCAGCGTCACCTGCAGCTGCGACAGCGGCATGATCCCGCCGCCCGGTGTCGCCACCACGAAGCCGCCGATCACCAGCAGAACGCGGATCGGCCATTCCAGCCCGCCGGCGCTGCGTAAGTCCCCGACGAAGGGCTGATAGCCCTGGATGCCGCCGCAGATGAACAGCGTGCCGAACGCAGCAAGTCCCATCAGGCCGAGACCGGCGAGATACGGGCTCGGCCCTTGCAGCACCAGCGCCGGATTAAGCACGAAGAAGAACGGGATGAAATAGATGATGCTGCCGACCCACATCGATTCCCAGCCCGTCTTCATCGCCGGCGAGCCGGCAATGCCTGCGGCCGCGAAGGAGGCGATCGCGACCGGCGGGGTGATCGAGGACAGCATGCCCCAATAGAAGATGAACATGTGCACGGCCATCTTGTTCAGCCCGAGCTTCTCCAGTGCGGGCGCGACCAGGATGGCAAGGAAGATGTAGCAGGCCGTCGTCGTCAGCCCGAGGCCGAGGATCAGGCTGGTGACCGCGCACATGCCGAGCAGCAGGAAGGGATTGTCGCCGGCAATATGCAAGAGATCGTTAGCAAGGCTCGACACCACTCCGGTCATCGAGAACGCGCCGATCAGGAGACCGCAGCCGGCGAGGATGCCGACGAGCTCGACGAAGGTGCGGCCGTTGACCTCGAGGAATTTTCCGATCGTCGCAAGGGTCCAGCGGGTGTCCTTGGAGAAGAATTGGTTGAGCACCAGCAGCAGCGCGGTCGCGTAGAACGGCGCATGGCTTTCGCGCTTGAAGTAGAGCAGCATCACGATCAGCAGGGCGATGACGAAGACGTAGTACCAGCCGTCCTTGATCGTATCCATGATCCGCGGCAGCTCGGCGCGCGGAATCCCCTTCAGCCCGTGGCGCGCGGCGTAGGTATCGACCTGCATGAACAGGCCGACATAATAGAGCGCGGCCGGGATGATCGCGGCGACCGCGACCTCGGCGTAGCTGATATTGAGGAACTGCGCGATCACGAAGGCGGTCGCGCCCATCACCGGCGGCGCCAGCACCGCGCCGGTCGAGGCGCAGGCCTCGATCGCGCCGGCATAGGAGGCGCGAAAGCCGCTCTTCTTCATCACGGGGATGGTCATGGTGCCGGCGGTCAGCACGTTGGAGATGATCGAGCCCGACATCATGCCGAGCAGGCCGCTCGCGAAGATGCAGACCTTGGCCGCGCCGCCGCGGAACGTCCCGCACATCGCGAAAGAGAGGTTGATGAAGAATTTGCCGGCGCCCGTCATCATCAGCGCAGTGCCGAATACGAGGAAGCCGATCACGGTATCGGCGAAGGCCTGGATCGGAATGCCGAGCAGGCTCTCGCCCGACAGCACGTGATAGGCGGTCGCCTGCTCCAACGTCGATTGCGTGCCGCGGAAAGGGCCGAGCCAGCTGGATTCGGCGAACAGCGGATAGACGGTGAAGGGGAGCACGCTCAACAGCAGGCTCCAGCCGCCGGTGCGGCGCAGCGCCTCCATCAGCATCACCCACATCACGAGCCCCGCGGCGATCACGTTGTTCGGCGCGCCGCCGAATTCCCAACCGGCCTCCGCCGCCTTGCGCACGTTCGACATCAGCAGCAGCGCTGCGGCGAAAGTCGCGGCGAACAAGACGAGGTCGTACCAGGGAATCCGGTCGAGCGGGGCGCGCTCGGAGCCCGGAAAGATCAGGAAGGTGAAGGGCAGCATCAACGCGATCAGGAGATAGAAATACTCCGTGTTGAGCTGGGTGTAGCCGATGAAGAAGCGCAACGAGAATTGCTGGTTGATGCAGAGCAGGATCGTGGCCGCGGTCGCAGCGACCAGCGTCCAGCGCCAGGCGCCGCGCAAGGTGCGCACGCGCGTGACTTCGGCCTCCTGCATGTTGCCGGCCGCGCCATGTGGATCGTCGAATACGACCCGCTTGGTCTCGTCTTGCGGGGCAGTGGAGGTGGAAACGGAAGACATCAATCGACCCCGCGCGTGGGCTGGTAACTAATTGGGCTGGTAACTAATTAGGCGAATAGCCGTTGGTTGACTCGAATGCGGCCGCGAGCTCGCTCAACCTCTCCCGCAAGCGGGAGAGGCGGCGCACCTGACGCGAAGCAACGGTCAAGCTCAATGTCGGCACACTCTAATCCTCGAACCCGTTCGGCATGTCGGCTTTCGCAAGCGCCGTCGCGCGCGCCTTCATCCAGCCGTCGAGAAACGCCTTGTCGTCCGACGGCGGGTTGGACTTGCCGTAATCGGCCCACGCAGCTGCCAGCACCTCCTGCCGCTTGATCAGCTTGTTGTTGTGCGCCTCCTGCGCATCGCTCCATTGCCCGGCTTCCTTCAGCGCCTTCACCGAGCCGGGATGCACCGGCACCACCCAGTTCTTGGTCTGGCGGTCGGCCGCGAGGCCGCCGGCGCCGGGCGCGGAGTCCTTGTAGGCATCGTAATTTGTGATCATCGCCTTGGTGATCGCATAGACCTGGTCGGCCGGCTGCGAGGCATAGGCGACGAAGATCGGGTAGGGGTAGTTGCCGAGCTCGACCGGCTTGTCCGGCGAGATGCCGGCGCCGCAGGTCGCGACTTGCGGGAAGAAGAACGAGCCGACCTTCTGCATCCGAGCCCAGCCTTCCTTGTCCTTGGCGGGCAGCGGCGGCCAGATCAGGCCGCGCGGCGAGGTCTCGGCTTCCTTGGCGGGGCCGGTGATGGTGGTGCCGAAAGCGGCATCGACGTCGTTGTTGATTAGGCCTTTCCACATCGCGCCGTAGCTCGCGAATTCGACGGCCTTGACGTCCTTCTGCGTCAGCCCGGCGAAGGCGAGCACTGCGAGCGAGTTCTGGTTCAGCGCGGGTGAGCCGACCACGAAGCCGACACGCTTGCCCTTGAGGTCCTTCAGCTCCTTCACACCGGTGTCGGCGGCGACGCCGAGCGATCCGCAATTGCAGTCGACGGTCGAGAGCAGGATCTGAAGCGGCTGCGGACCCCATTCCTTCGCGCCGAACTCGAACATGCCTTCCTGCGCGAAGTAGGTGCCGGATCCCATCGCCGAGGATACGGCGCGCTTGGCGCGCAGCGGCGCGAGGCGGGCGACGTCGTTCCCTGCGGGCAGCACGCGCACATCGGTGCCGTATTTGTCCTTCATCATCTTGCCGACGCCGACGGCGATGTTGAAGCCGGCCGTTCCGGTGTCATAGGCGGTGAACGTCAACGTCGCCGGCAGCTTGATGTCTTCGGCGAACGAATAGCGTGTAGACGCAAAAGAGATGCCCGCCACCAAGGCAGGCGCGAGCATGAGCAGCCCACGAAGCATGTTTCCCTCCAATGATCGTCGCGTTTGCCGCGAAGAATTTCGTTCTTTGTTTGAAACAGAGTTTTGTTCGCGACGGATCATGTCACCCGCATCAGGCGATGGCAACGCCGTACCGGGAATGCGACGCATCGGGCTGACACATTGTCGCGGAGGATGCGGCCTCGCGGCGAATACGGAGTGCTCGGCCCATGGTTCGAGACGCGCCGTAAGCGGCGCTCCTCACCATGAGGTCTACGAATCTGCGGCGAAAACAGACCTCATCCCGAGGAGCCCGCCGTAGCGGGCGTCTCGAAGGATGGCCACGAAGAGAACGCACTGCAGCTCGCGACAATCGCGACCGCCTGTCCCTCGGCAACGACGTCGTCGAGTTTCACCAGAAGCGATGTGATGGTGCCGTTCGCGGGCGAGGATACCGGTATCTCCATCTTCATGGCTTCGACGATTACAACGTCATCGCCATCCGCAACGGTTCCTCCAACTTGCACGGGAGTTGCGCAGACGCGCCCGGCGACCTCCGTGACGATCTTAATTTCTGGCATGCCATCGCCTTTTTGTTGTCGTCGCAAAATGCCTGAGGTAGCGTCGTCTGCAAGTGGAATTTAATTCCGCACAGCGGAACAAACGGTAGGGAACATGGGACGACGATCCGAGCGGTTGAGTAGGCAAGGTGTGCTCGCTGGCGATGCCGGTGAGGGTGATGTCATCCAGGTGGTCTCGCGCGCGTTCGACGTGTTGCGATGCTTCGAGGGCCACGAGGCAAGGCTCGGCAATCTCGAGATTTCAAATCGCTGCGGCCTGCCGCGCTCGACGGTGTCGCGGCTCACGCACACGCTGACGCGGATGGGCCAGCTGGTCTACCTGCCGCGCGATCAGAAATATCGCATCGGCCCGAGCGCGGTGGCGATGAGTGCCTCGATGATGAAGGGCGCGCAGCTGCGCAGCATGATCCGGCAACGGCTTCAGGAAGTCGCCGAGCAGCTGCCGGGCACAGTCGGCCTCGTCGTGCCCGATCGCTTCCATCTGGTCTATCTGCAGTTCGCGCGCTCGCCGACCGCCCTCGGCCTGCACGAGGGCACCGGCAGCCGCATCTCGATGGCCTCGACCGCCGCGGGCGCGGCCTACACCGCGGCGCTGGCGCCGGAGATCGGCGATGCCTTCATCGCGGACGTGGAACGGGAAGCGCCCGAGGCTGCGAAGATCCTGAAACCCCGCATTGAAGCCAATCGGCAGATGTTGCGTGAGCGCGGATATGTCGTGGCCTGTGGCCTCTGGAGCCCGCACATCAACGGGCTCGCGGTGCCGATCTGGTCGCCGCAGTACCAGACCTACGTCGTCATCACGATCGGCCTTCTGTCCACGATGTATGACGAGCAGCGGCTGCATGCTGAAGTCGCACCCCTGATGCTCGAGCTCGGCCGTTCGCTCGGCAGCCTGATGGAGGGCGCGGAAGGCGACGCCTTCAACAACCGCATCCCGCGTAAACCGGTCGCAATGGCCGTGCACAACAATAACAAGCCGATCAATTCGGAGGGAGTGAATGAACTGGAAGCCGGAACTCGACGAGCTCGCCCGGCGCGAAGCCTTCGCGCGGGAGATGGGCGGCGTTGACAAGGTCAAGCGACAGCATGACCAGGGCCGGCTGACTGTTCGGGAGCGTATCGACAAGCTGATCGATCGCGGCAGCTTCCACGAGATCGGTGCCGTCTCCGGCATCGGTGAGTACGATAGCAGCGGCGAGCTGCAGAAACTGACGCCGGCGAACTGCGTGTTCGGCCGCGCGCGCGTCGACGGCCGCACCGTGGTTGTGGTCGGCGACGACTTTACGGTACGGGGCGGCTCGGCAGATGCGTCCATTTCCGCAAAGCCGCTGATGGCGGAGGAGATGGCGCATGATTTCCGCCTGCCGATCGTCCGCATCATCGAGGGCTCCGGCGGCGGCGGTTCGGTCAAGACCATCGAGACCAAGGGCGCGGCGAATCTGCCTGGAGGCATCGGCGGCACGCGCTGGTATCGCTTCACGACGGAGAATTTGTCGCGCGTTCCCGTGGTCGCCCTCGGCCTTGGCTCGGTCGCAGGGCTCGGTGCCGCGCGGCTTGCCGCCAGCCACTATTCGATCATGACGAGGAAGTCCGCGATGTTCGTCGCGGGGCCGCCGGTGGTGAAGGCGCTCGGGCAGGACCTATCGAAGGAGGAGCTCGGCGGCGCCGACATCCAGACCCGCGCCGGCGCGGTCGATCATGCCGTCGATACGGAAGAAGAGGCGTTCGCCTGCGCGCGGCGCTTCCTGTCCTATCTGCCGTCATCGGTCTATGAGCTGCCGCCGACCTTGCCCTGTACCGACAATCCCGAGCGCTCCGAAGAGGCGCTGATGAACGCGGTGCCGCGCAACCGCAAGCAGGTCTACAAGATGCGGCCCATTATCGAGTCCGTCGTGGACAAGGGCTCGTTCTTCGAGGTCGGCACGAATTTCGGCAAGCCCATCATCGTCGGTCTCGCGCGACTCGAGGGCAGGGCGGTGCTGGTCCTCGCCAGCGATAGCTTTCATTATGGCGGCTCCTGGACGGCGGATGCCTGCCAGAAGGTGGTGCGCTGGGTCGACTTCGCCGAAACTTTTCATCTGCCGGTCGTCTATCTCATGGACTGCCCGGGCTTCATGATCGGCCTCGATGCCGAGAAGGCCGCCACCATCCGCCACGGCGTTCGCGCCATGGCTGCGGTGAACCAGACCACCGTGCCCTGGTGCACCGTGATCCTGCGCAACGCGTTTGGTGTTGCGGGTGTCGTGCACCAGCCGGCCGACCGCTTCTCGATCCGCTATGCCTGGCCGTCGGCCTATTGGGGCTCGCTGCCGCTCGAAGGCGGCATCGAGGCTGCCTACCGCGCCGACATTGATGCTGCCGAGGACAAGGCGGAGAAGCTCAAGGAGATCGAGGAGCGCCTCAACAAGCTGCGCTCGCCGTTCCGCTCGGCCGAAAAATTCTGGGTCGAGGAGATCATCGATCCCCGCAAGACAAGGTCGCTGCTGTGCGAGTTCGCGCGCCTCGCCGAGCCGCTGCGAAAAGCCGGGCCGCCGGAGAACTTTTCGATCAGGCCGTAGGCACCGTGTGCCAAGCCGTGACGCTCGTGCCCCGGACGCAGCGCAGCGCCGCCGAAGATGCGAAGCATCGTCCGGCGGTGGTGCGCTGCAGAGCCGGGGCCCATGCCACAGCGAGTCCGGAGCCTCCTGGGTCCCGGCTCTGCGCAGCAACGCTACGCGTTGCGGCGCGTCCGGGACACGAGAAGCTGCGCCGGTGCGATCCAAAGCCCTTCCACGGCAAAACAATAACGCGTTAAGCTCCGCCAACAAGAACAACAGGAAACGCCATCGTGTATGACTTCATTATCGTGGGCGGCGGCTCGGCGGGGTCCGTGCTGGCCCACCGGCTCTCCGCGAAGAGTGCCAACAAGGTCCTGCTGTGCGAAGCCGGGCAGGACACGCCGCCCGGCAACGAGCCGGCCGAGATCAGGGA
This sequence comes from Bradyrhizobium sp. CCBAU 65884, assembly GCF_028128835.1. Classification (NCBI taxonomy): domain Bacteria; kingdom Pseudomonadati; phylum Pseudomonadota; class Alphaproteobacteria; order Hyphomicrobiales; family Nitrobacteraceae; genus Bradyrhizobium; species Bradyrhizobium sp. CCBAU 65884. The sequence continues at coordinate 68,073 of NZ_LBJU01000122.1, forward strand.
CAGCTATCCGGGCACGGCCTATTTCGATCCGCGCTTCCACTGGACCGAGCTCAAGGTCACGACGCAGGTCGTCAGCCACAACAACCCGCACGTGGGCCGGCCTCCCTTGCGCAAATACGAGCAGGCGCGCGTGCTCGGCGGCGGCTCATCGATCAACGGCCAGATGGCCAACCGCGGTGCTCCCACCGATTACGACGAATGGGACGCGCGCGGCGCCGAAGGGTGGACCTGGAACGACGTGCTGCCCTTCTTCAAGAAGGTCGAGCGCGATCTCGATTTCGACGGACCGTACCATGGCAAGGATGGCCGGATCCCGGTGCGCCGCATCCCGCGCGAGCACTGGACGCGGCATTCGCAGGCCTTCGCCGATGCCTTCCAGCAGGCCGGCCACCGATTCCTGCCGGACCAGAACGGCGAGTTCGTCGACGGTTATTTCCCGGTGACGCATTCCAATCAGGCCGAGCAGCGCGTCTCGGCCGCGATGGGCTATCTCGACCGCGACACCCGCCAGCGCGCCAATCTCACGATCTCCACCAACACGCAAGTGCGCGAGCTGCAGTTCGAGGGGACGCGATGCGTCGGCGTGAAGGCCGTCGTGGACGGACGCGAGCAGGAATTCCGTGGACGCGAGATCATCCTCTCCAGCGGCGCCATCCATTCGCCGGCGCATCTGCTCCGCGCCGGCATCGGGCCGGTCGGCCATCTCAAGGATATGGGGATTCCCGTGCTGGTGGGACTGCCGGGCGTCGGCCAGCGCCTGATGGATCATCCCTCGATCTCGCTGTCGTCCTTTGTCCGCCGCGGCGCGCGCATGAACGAGCACACCAGGCGCCACATGCAGCTTGGCCTGCGCTACTCGTCGGGTCTCGAAGGTGTGCCGAAGGGCGACATGTTCGTCGTCCTGCTCTCCAAGTCGGCCTGGCATGCGGTCGGCGAGCAGATCGGTTCGCTCTTGACCTTCGTCAACAAGACCTATTCCGAGACCGGACAGGTCAAGCTGGCCTCGCGCGATCCGTCGGCAGAGCCGATCGTCGAGTTCAACCTGTTGTCCGACCGGCGCGATCTCGATCGCCTGATGAGCGGCTTCCGCAAGATGGCGGCGGTGCAGATGAGCGACGTGGTCAAGGCGGTGACGGACAAGCCGTTCCCGGCCGCCTATACGGACAAGGTCCGCAAGATCGGCGTGGTCAACACCAGGAACAGGATCTTGACCAAGATCGCCGCGACCTTGATGGACGGACCGGCGGCGCTGCGTCACTACATGATCGACAATTTCGTGGTCGAGGGTTTTACCTTCGATCAGGTGATGAACGACGACGAGGCGCTGGAAGCCTTCGTGCGCAAGGCGACCATCGGCGTCTGGCACGCCTCCTGCTCATGCCGCATGGGCCGGGCCGACGATCCGATGGCGGTGGTCGACAATCAGGGCCGCGTCAAGGGCATCCAGGGCCTGCGCGTCGTCGACGCCTCGATCTTTCCGGTGGTGCCATGCGCCAACACCAACTTTCCCGTGTTGATGTCGGCGGAGAAGATCGCAGCTGCGATGATGCAGTGAATGGCGGCGTCGTGCCGATCACGGGCAGCGCGGTGACGAGGCGAGCTTGCTGCGGAATCCACGACCCATGCGAACCGGACTTGATTGCATGCCGTGCGTTGGACGCGCCGAGCGTTCATTCGTTCTCTGCGAGTTAATCATTTCGGTCGCTATTTGTAGGCTATGACGATTGCAGACAGCGTCGCGCGGACGCAGCCATTTTCAGCCGCTCTTTAGGCCCATTTCAGCCAAACTGTTATTGGTTTCTCGTTGCCTGGGGCAGGACCACTCTATTTTGGAGTCCTGCAATGTACAGGCTAGTAATTTCTGCGTACCTCTTCGTTGCCTTGAGCTCTGTTACTTCGGAAGCGCGACCTTATCGCATTCATCATGCTTCCGAATGCAACGTCACCATGCCTTGCGACTTCTCGTATTCGCAGATGCAGCGCGAGCGGACTTTCAAGTCTTCAATTACTTCCAGATACTCACTGAATTCCAGGCCGTCACTGCAAGCGTACCGCTCGACGCAACTGACAGTGACCGATGCTGGGGGCGCCGCCACGCCGGCGACCGTCTCCAGTGCCTCCGGGGCTCGCGTCGTCGGTGGTCGTCCGGCAGGTTGCCCTTCGTCCTTCTGCGGCTGCGGCGCGGCTCTGCGCGTGTTCGGTCGTATCATGCCGGAATTGAATCTTGCGGCCAATTGGCTGCGATTTCCGCGGACATCACCCGCACCGGGAATGGTTGCTGCGCGACGGGGACACGTTTTCGTTCTGGAGCAGCACCTCGGAGGCGATGTCTGGATGGCCTATGACGCCAACTCGGGCGGACACGCCACGCGAATCCACGCACGTTCATTGCGAGGGTATGCGATCGTCAATCCGCACGGCGGTTCGGCGGCTTGAGGGCCGCGGACACCACTCTCGACAAGATCGCGGACGGGTCGCAACATCGTTGCGACCTGCCCACGCTCGACCGATCGTCGGCGCGGGGCGCAGCGTCGGTCACAGCCGCAGCACCTTGCCGGGATTCATGATGTTCTGCGGATCGAGCGCGCGCTTGATGGTTCGCATGATGTCGAGCTCGGTCTTCGAGCGGTAATGGCTGAGCTCGTCGAGCTTGTCGATGCCGATGCCGTGTTCCGCCGAGATCGAGCCGCCCATCGAGGTGACGAGATCGTTCACGGCCCGCGTGATGGCCCCCTTGTATTGGGTCAGCGTCTGCTGATCCATGCCTGATGGCCCCATGAACGAAAAATGCAGATTGCCATCGCCGATGTGCCCCAAAGGATAGGGCCTGATGGTCGGGAGAATATCGAGCACCGCCGTGGTGCCCTTGGCGATGAACTCCGGAATCTTGGAGATGGCCACCGACACATCGAAGCTGAGCCCCGGACCTTCGGCCCGGGACGCCTCGGCGACACTTTCGCGGATGCGCCACATGTTGCGCGCTTGACCGACCGTGTGGGCGATCACCGCATCGAGCACGCGGCCGGCCTCGAGTTGATGGCCAAGAAACTGCTCCATCTTCTCGGACATGCCCTCCGCGCCGTCCTGGCGCGCCCGCGAGGACGACCATTCCAGCAGCAGGTACCATGGCGTGTCGGCCTTGAGAGGATCCTGGGTGCCGGGAATATGGCGCAGCACCATGTCGATGGCGGCCCGGCTCATCAGCTCGCAGGAGCCGACATTGTCCTCGGACGCGCTGTGCGCTTCCGACAGGATCTCGAGGGCCGCGCGCGGATCGCGGATCGCCAGCCACGACGTAGAGACGTCCTTCGGCGCCGGCCACAGCTTGAGCACGGCTTTGGTGATGATGCCCAGCGTGCCCTCGGCGCCCATGAAGAGGTGCTTGAGGTCATAGCCGGTGTTGTCCTTCTTGAGCGCGCGCAATCCGTCCCAGATCTCGCCGCTCGCCAGCACGACCTCGAGACCCAGCACGAGATTGCGGGCATTGCCATAGCGCAGCACCTGCACGCCGCCGGCGTTGGTCGATAGATTGCCGCCGATCATGCACGAGCCCTGGGCGCCGAGGCTGAGCGGCAGGAACCTGTCGTGCCGGCTCGCCGTCTCTTGAAGTGTCTGCAGCACGCAGCCGGCCTCGACCGTCATCGCGTAGCCGACGGGATCGACGTCCAGCACGCGGTTCATGCGGCCGAGCGACAACACGATGCCGGTGTGTGCAGGCCAGGGCGTTGCCCCACCCATCAGGCCGGTGTTGCCACCCTGTGGCACGATGGCGACGCCGTGCTCATGGCAAAGCCGGACCACTTTCGAGACCTCCTCGGTGCTGCCAGGACGGACGACGGCGCCGGCACCGCCAACCAGCAGTCCCCGCCAATCCGTCACGAATGGCTGCTTGCCGTGCGCGTCCTCGATGAGGCCCTTCTCACCCACGATCGCGCGCAACGCATCGCGCATCTCGGCCGTCAAGGGAGCGGTCGGAATGGTGGGTTCGGACGACGGAAAGGCAGCCGGCATTTTCGTTTCCCCTGGCGCATCTTGGTGTGCACTGCGCACGTAACGTGCTCGGGTATTGTCCACGTTTGGCGCGGGGAGTCTAACGGCAAGATGTCTCGAACTGCAGCCGGTGACGAATGCGGTCCGCGGGAGAGTTGAGCCTTGGGACGACGAGCGGTTGAATTTGCAAGACAATCGGTCTAATAAATCTTGATGAATGGAGCAGCCTCGGTTTCAGAGCCGTGCCGACGGGGGCGTCCTCCCAAGGACCAGTCGCAGCCGAATGCGCCGCGCGCGCGTCTGTTGCGGACGGGCGTTGCTATACTGACCGAGAAGGGATTCAGCGCCGTCGGCGTCGAGGAAATCCTGGACTCCGCGGACGTGCCGAAAGGGTCGTTCTATCATTACTTCGGCAGCAAGGAGGCTTTTGGCCTCGAGCTGATCGATGCCTATGCCGCCTATTTCGCCCGCAAGCTGGATCGATGGTTCGACGACACAGAGCGGGCTCCGCTGGATCGCCTGCGCGATTTCATCGCAGACGCGCGCTCGGGCATGGCTCGCTACGGCTATCGACGTGGCTGTCTCGTCGGCAATCTCGGGCAAGAGATGGGGGCGCTGCCGGAGCCGTTCCGAAAGCGCCTCGCCGCCGTCTTCAGGGATTGGGAGGCGCGGACCTCACGCTGCCTCCGCGCGGCGCAGCAGGCGGGCGACGTCCCCGAAGGCGTCGATTGCGACAGCCTCGCGCAGTTCTTCTGGATCGGCTGGGAGGGCGCGGTGCTGCGGGCGAAGCTGGAAAGGCGCCCCGACGCGCTCGACGTCTTCGCGCGAGGATTTCTCGCCATGATCCAGGCGAAGGAACGCGTGATCGTACCGATTTCCATCGACGAGTACCGAGGATAACCAGGCCATGACCCAGGCACTTGCCATCAGCCGCTTCCCTGTCCCTGATCTGGCCGACATGCCAGAGGACATCCGCGCCCGCATCGTCGCCGTCCAGGAGAAGTCCGGCTTCATTCCGAACGTGTTTCTCGTGCTGGCGCACCGGCCGGACGAGTTTCGCGCGTTTTTTGCCTATCACGACGCGCTCATGGACAAGCCCGGCAACCTCACCAAGGCCGAGCGGGAAATGATCGTGGTTGCGACCAGCAACCTCAATCAATGCCAGTATTGCGTCGTCGCCCATGGCGCGATCCTGCGGATCCGCGCCAAGGATCCGCTGATCGCCGACCAGGTCGCGGTCAACTACCGCAAGGCGGATATCACCGACCGGCAGAAGGCGATGCTCGATTTCGCCGTGCGCGTTTCGACCGAGGCCTACAAGGTTTCCGAATCCGATTTCGCCACGCTGAAATCGCACGGGTTCACGGAAGACGACATCTGGGACATTGCCGCGATCTCGGCCTTCTTCGGTCTCTCCAACCGGCTTGCCAACGTCACCAGCATGCGTCCGAACCCGGAGTTCTACAACATGGGACGTGGTTGACCGGGTCCGCATGTTCACAATCGGCGGCGCCACGGCTCGGATGATGCGGACGAGTCCGGACGTCGATCTTGTTCGATGGGCCTGACTGGAAATCGAGGGAGAGGTGAAGAGATGACAGACTTCGTAACGCCGCGAGAGATGGCGGAGATGATACCCTCGGGGTGCAAGCTCGGCCTGGCGCCGGACGACTACGCCGCGGCACCAGGACTGGTTCGGATGCTGATCGATCGCGGCATTCGCGATCTCCATGTGGTCTGCGCACCGATCGGCGGCATGCAGGTCGACATGCTCATCGGCGCCGGCGCCGTGGCAACGCTGGAGACGAGCGCCGTCAGTCTCGGCGAAGCCGGCGGCGCGCCCTGCTTCAGCCGGGCTGTCCGCGACGGATCCATTCGCCTCCGTGATGCCACTTGTCCCGCGGTGTTCGCAGGGTTGACGGCCGCGGAGAAGGGCGTTCCGTTCATGCCGATCCGCGGCATCATCGGCAGCGACGTCCTGGATAAGCGCTACGACTGGAAGGTGACGTCCAATCCGTTCGACGACGGCGAGAAGATCGTCGTGGTCTCGGCGATCCAGCCCGATATGGCTTTGTTTCATGCGCCTGAAGCAGACCGGTTCGGCAATGTCCGGCTGGGCCGCCGGCGCGAAACGATGCTGCTGGCCCATGCGTCGAAGCAGGCCTTCGTGACCGTGGAGCGCATCTCCGAGACGTCGCTGCTCGAGGACGAGAAGATGGCCGCGGGCGTCCTGCCCGCGATCTATGTGAGCGCGGTGGCACAGCTGAAGAACGGTGGATGGCCCACCGGGCTTTACGCCGAATATCCCAGGGATGGACAGGAAGTCGAGAAATACGCGCGCGCGGCGCGCTCGCCGGAAGGGTTCCAGGCCTACATCCGGGGCGCGAGGAGCGCGGCATGAGCGCGGCGTGCACCAGCCGCGAGTTGATGATCCATACGATCTCGCGGCTGCTGAAGGGCGTGCGGCATGTTGCAGTCGGTCAATCCTCGCCGATGCCGGCGGCGGGAGCGATGCTGTTGCGTGCGCTCAACCAGCGTGACGGGTTGGAGCAGGTGCAGGTCTCGATCCTCGGGTCGGTCAAGCACAATTCCTTCACTGGCGGTGCCGAGGAGCTGTTCGATTGCGCTGCGCAGGGGCGCCTCGACGCCTTCTTTCTCGGCGGCGGCCAGATCGACGGCCAGGGCAACGTCAATCTCGTTGGCACCGGCGACTATCCAAACAATCCGGTCAGGTGGCCCGGCTCGTTCGGCTCCGCCTATCTGTACTTCCTGGTGCCGCGGGTCATTCTGTTCCGCGAAGAGCACAGCCTGCGATCCCTGGTGGAGCGCGTGGACTTCGTCTCCGCGCCTGGAGTTACCGACGAGACGGTCTATCGGCGAGGCGGCCCTCATGCCCTGCTGACCAATGCGGCGTTGTTTTCCTTCGACCGAGAAGCGGGACGTTTCCGCCTCGAGAGCACGCATCCGGGATATGGTTGGCGCGACATTCGAGGCACGACGGGATTCTCGTACGACAACGAGAGATGCGAGGTCACGACGCCGCTGCCGGACGAGGCGACGCTTGCTTTGATCCGGGGGCGAATCCGCGAGGAACTGCGCGAGTGCTATCCGCAGTTCGCGGGCAATATGCCCGGTCCGAACTGAGGCGGGATTTCGCTTCGGCGACGTTCTCTGTGGCCATCCTTCGAGACGCCCGCCGTTGGCGGGCCCTCAGGATGAGGACGGAGTGTGCGGCAGCACTCTCAACGGGCACCGATGCCGCTTAGCCTCATCCTGAGGAGACCGCAAAGCGGTCGTCTCGAAGGACGAGGCGCGCGCTCGGCTGGCGGAAAATGCCGTATGCGATTGCCCTGCGCTCCCGCGGGGTATTTGCGGCCGAGCGGGACAGCCTGGAACTTGCCGCGGCGATATCGGCTTCATTACCGGCTGATGCGTCGATCCCGGCAACGTTCAGGCATTCTCTGCAACATTTCTAAACATCTTCGACAACTTCCCGCGGCCATCAGGGCGTAGAACGCGCTCAGACTTTACAGATCAGGATTGGCAGAATGCGATTGAAGGTTTTGGCGGCGCGCATGAGCATTGGCGCGGCGTGGCTCGTGCTCGTCGGCACCGGCCCGCTGCGCGCAGAGCCGGTGTTCGACGGTCTGGCCGGCGCATGGTCGGGCATCGGCACCATGAAGCCGTCGGACGGTCCGCGCGAGAAGGTTCGCTGCAAGGTGGCGTACAACGTCACCAGGCCGGGGCGGTCGTTGACGCTCGACCTGCGCTGCGCAAGCGATGCGTACAAGATGGTCCTGTCCGCGAACATCGAGCAGAGCGGGACGGAACTTTCCGGCAACTGGTTCGAGAGCGAATACCGGCAGGGCGGCAAGGTCTACGGCACCAACAAGGACGGCCTGATTGAGGCGCGAATAGAGGGAAACACAGTGGCCGCACTGGTGACGATCCAGACCAGAAGCAACCGTCAATCCTTCCTGATGGAGGCGCCGGGCTCCTGGATGGCGGAGGTCGCGATCGAATTGAACAAGGAAGGGAAGTAGCCTTTCTCCGGAGTTTTTGGGAGACGGCTGGACCCTAGAGCATGATCCGGAAAAGTGCGCAGCGGTTTTCCGAAAAGTGCATGCTCAAGCAATAAACTAAAGCGCGATGACGATTCATCCTAATCTCATCGCGCTTCAGTGGATGATCTGGTTCAGAAAACCCTTCGCTCGCTTGATGATCAACGCTTGATGATCAACGCTTGGGAAGCGACGCCATCACCTCGCCCGCGTCTCCGTCCTCAAGGCAGGGCGTGACGGTCAACGGGAGCAGGTCAGACCATTGCGCGAGCCAACGATACATGGCTTTTGGATCACTCGATTCAGAGATCGCAAATCCCTGTCCATTCATGCCATGCCAGCGGCCCAGCATCTTGACGCCCTCGGGTGGTGCGCCACCGGTCTCGAGAAAGCGGGCGACGGCTGCATTGAAGGTGCCTTGAGGTACGCTCCAGGTGGTTATGAATTTCATGCGATTCTCCCATGACCAGAATTATCGGATGAACGTCGCGGCTGCGCCGCATGCGCACGATAGCGCCTGCTTATCGAATGACAACGGCGACGCGCGTCGGTTTGATCCCTCCTGCTTTTTGCGCAAGCGCTGGTTTGAACGTAAGACGGCTACTTGCCGTCGTTCCAGATGTCGGTGGCGAGCTTCCAGTCGTCTCCGACCTTCTCCCAGACGACGACATACTTTCCGGTCACTTCCTGCGGTGTCGACCCCTTGGTCTTCAGGACGAACGTGCCGATCTCACGGGCCGCGGAAGAACCGAGTGGCTTGACATCCACCGTTGTGAGCTTCGGATCGGTCACTTGTTCAGCCATGCTTTTCCACATGACCTCGATGGCTGGTCGACCCTGCACCATCGCGGAGCCCGGCGGGAGCGCGGTCGCATCGGCGCTGTAGAGGGATGCAATCCCGGAAAAATCTCCCTTGTTGAACATCTCTATCCATTTCGCATTGTTCGCTTCGATCTCGGCCTTCTGAGCCAAAGCCGGCGCGCTCAACGCGATCACGATTGCAATCGCCGATGCAATGTTGCGCATGATCATCTCCAGACTCAATGTACGATGCGGACAAAGGGGCAGTCGTCTCGTCTCGAAGTGGATGCATTGAATGGCCCATCCCAGACCGGGACAGACGCAACGGCAATTCCGGAGAATTACCGTCAGCACCATTGACGAAGCTGCGCAGGGGAAAATTGACGGGCAATTGACCTGACGAGTATTCCATGTCGCGGCTCCAACGCTTGACCAGGCGCGCTCTTCGTCTCTGGCGGGCGCGGCCCGAAGGAGTTGGCATTGCCGGCGCAGCGTTCGGCCCGCTGCCTTTCGCAGCAAGCGCCGATTGGACGAGAAGCTATGCAGTCGTCCTGATCGGCTGCTGCATGCTTTGCATTGTCTGCGGCGCCGTAGCGTTCGCCGTCAAACGACCCTCTTCGCCGGCTTAGTCGATGTTGAATTGCAAGATGGGAGTAACGCCATGACAGGCGAAGAAACGACCATCGTGGCGGGCATCGAAATTCCATCAACCGACCACTTCTTTCTGGCGTTGATCTTCGGGGTGCATATCCCCCTGGGCCTTGCGAGCGTTGCGATCGGCGCAATCGCAATGTTGAGTCAGAAGCGTCGCGGGCGTCATTCCAGGCTTGGAACGATCTATTTCTGGTGTCTGCTGGCGCTCTTCGCGTCCGCGACGTTACTGTCGCTTATGCGCTGGGCCGAAAACTATCACTTGTTCGTTCTCGGTACGTTGTCGTTCGCCTGCGCCTGGATCGGTCGCACTGCGCTCCGGCACCGCTGGCGGTATTGGGTCAGGGTCCATATCGCGGGGATGGGCCTGTCGTATATCCTGATGCTGGTTGCCTTCTACGTGGACAACGGAAAGCAGCTTCCACTTTGGAAGGACCTGCCTCATTTCATGTACTGGCTGATACCTCTGGCCGTTGGTATTCCGCTCATCGTTCGGGCGCTTCTGTGGCCGCCGTTAGCGCCAGCCCGCCCTGATTTCCACCTGATGCGGTAGCTAACGACATTCAATCGACGTCCTACCGCGGCGCCTCCTGCGGTTTGTTTTGGGGCCTTGCGCGGCCGATTTAGGTCTGGAGGTGGCTGACCTCTACCCCAAGCCGAGAGATTGGGACTCGGAAAAAGGCTTGTCCTTCCAGTTCGGGTCACAAAAGGGATCAATGACTTAGCGGGTCCGCAAATCGTATGCCTCGGCTCGGCCCGTCTCAGCAACCGACTGTTGCAAATCGGGGCGCGGCCGAGACAGGAGAAAGGACCGCCGCCAGCTGCTCGGGGACTGTCAACGTCCAGGGGCCGAGGCGGCGGTCCTCAGGCGCGAGAACTTGGGGAGTCCTAGGGCCTGAAGGCAACGATAGCGGCTGCGATGCCGCTCCACCAAGCGGAGAACGATTGCTGCGTATGGAGAATTGTTGCGCATGCGCGAAGATCGGCGTCACTTCGCTTCCTTGTTCAATTCGATCGCGATCTCCGCCATCCAGGAGCCCGGCGCCTCCATCAGGAAGCGACTTGCTCGAAACGATCTGCTGTTGTTCCACCCCGGTGATTGCGAGAGGGACCCGAAGGCCCTTACACCATTGCATCGAATATTCAGTTACGGTGGCACGCCGCCCGTCGGGCAAAACACCCTGTCAATCCCTCGACGCAAAAACATTCCTATTTACCGAATTTCGGATATGTCGTATCAATGGCCCATCCCGCCCGCCACAAGGGGCGTTTCGCGATCGTCACGAGACGCGGGCCGGGAGGCGGTGGCCGCGACGGCGTCGGCGCGCTGGGCAGGCTGCAGGGCGGGATCCCCGTGAGCAGCTGCACGCGCGATACGACACGGCGCTGACGGCGTCCTTGGTTCGGCCTCGATGGTGAGCGCACGCAAGCCATCGGGGACAGGAACGGGGATGTGCGCGGACGGCAAAATCGTGTGGTCCTGACGCCCGGGGTCTGTGCGTCAAGTGTTGCGGTGATGTTGCGGCTCAACCGGGTCAGCACATCAGTCATCCGCAAGGCGACGGGGGCAATAGTGCATCGCTCCCCGGGGAGAGCGCGACATAAGCCGTAAAGCCATCCGCGCAGGGAAGGCCGGTCGCCCGGCTACACCTGTTGTCCAACCCGTGCGCGTCTTGTTCGCACACGGGACCGCGGGTGCCAGCCGGCGCCCGGCCTTCCCTGCGCCCTTTCTGAACAAGAAGGGCAACGACGAGAGCAAAGCTCGGGCGAAATGAGCCGCGAGAATGCGGAAGTGTGTCTTCCGAATGGATCATGTTTATGGGCAGTCTCGTGCCCCGGACGCAGCGCAGCGTCCCTTTGACGGAGCGCTGCAGAGCCGGGGCCCATGATCGCGGCGAACCGTGTAGCTTCTGGGTCCCGGCTTGGCGCAGCAACGCTCAAGGCGTTGCTGCGCGTCCGGGACACAAGCGTCCCTTACGCGCTCTCCGTCTCCCGGTGCACGTCGTGCACGACGAGGCCCATGCCTTCCTCCGGCATCTTGATCCAGTCGCGGCGCTTGAGCGTGCGCTTGGTGTCTTCATAGCCGCTGGTCCAGTGCTCGCGCATCGAGGTGCCCGAGAACTCGTGGTCCTTGGCGTCGCCCTCATAGGCCTTCTGCTGGTAGATCAGATGCAGGATCGCGATCTCCGGCATGTGGCACAGGCTCGTCTTCAGCTTGCGCTCCTCGTCGGACAGTTGCTCGTCCGGCAGCTTCGCCAGCGCCTTGTGGAGCAGGACCTTGAGATTGTGGGTGCGGCGATAGACGTCGGTGTTGTGGCGCGTGCGCGAGGAATACATGATGTCCTTGTGGCGAGCCATCACGTCCTGGATCGAGCGCGGCAGCACGCCGCGCGCGCTGAACAGGTCGACCTGAAACACCAGCGAATTGAGCGCATCCTCCTGGTCGAGCAGGTGTTGCAGCGGCGTGTTGGAGACGATGCCGCCGTCCCAGAAATGATCGGTGCCGATCCGCACCATCGGCAGCGCCGGGGGCAGGGCGCCGGAGGCCATGATGTGCTCCGGCTCGATCTCGTCATGGGAATTGTCGAAATAGATGAAATTGCCCGAAAGCACGTTGACCGCGCCGACCGCGAAGCGGACCTTCTTCTCGTTGATGAGATCGAAGTCGACCAGCTCGAGCAGGCTCTCCTTCAGCGGCATGGTGTCGTAATAGCTGGTCGCGGTGCGCGCGCCGACCGGGCTGAACCAGGGATTCATTTGGTGCGGGGTGAAGAATCCGGGCTGGCCCATCGCCGAGGTCATCCAGGCGCTGGTGAGATTGCGCCACTGGCGGAAGACGTCGCCGTCGGGCGTGTAGTGCCAGATCTTGCGGTTGGTGATGCGCTCCCAGAAGATGCGCAGCGCCTCGAGCCGCTTTTCCGGCTTGTTGCCGGCGATGATGGCGGAGTTGATCGCGCCGATCGAGACACCGCAGACCCAGTCGGGCTCGATGCCGGCCTCGTGCAGCGCCTGATAGACACCGGCCTGGTAGGCGCCGAGCGCGCCGCCGCCCTGCAGCACCAGCGCGATGCGATCGCAGCGTTCGGGCCGCCAGCCCCGCGAGGGCGCCTGATGGCTCTGATATGTCGGATGCGACGTGCGGGCGTCCATGGCGATGCCTCCTGCTTGCGCAAGACGATTGCGTCACGTGGTGACGGCGTGATGACAAGGCGGCACCGATGCATCGCCGGCAACGCAGACCGACCACGCTGCAATGGCAGGGGTCGTGCGCCTGACGGAAAAGCTTCACATCGCAGTCAATGAGGATCGCTAGCAATTGCCGCCGATCAGGAACACAGGAGACCAGCGATGCGTAGCGAAGACGTGCTGAGACTTCCGTCCATGCCCGCGGCAGGGCCGAGCTATCCGGCCGGGCCGTATCGGTTCGTCAACCGCGAATTCCTCGTCATCACCTACGAGACCGACCCGGAGCTGATCCGCGCCGGCCTGCCCGAGCCGCTGCAGCCGATCGACCAGCCGATCGTGCATTACGAATGGATCAAGATGCCGGATTCCTCCGGCTTCGGCAGCTATACCGAATCCGGCCTCGTCATTCCCGCGCGTCTCAACGGCGAGGACGTCAACTTCGTCTCGCAGATGTATCTCGACGACGATCCGCCGATCGCCGCCGGCCGCGAGATCTGGGGCTTTCCCAAGAAATACGCCCATCCCAAGCTCGAAATCGTCAAGGACACGCTGACGGGCACGCTGGAATATGCCGGCCAGCTCGTCGCCATGGGCACCATGGGCTACAAGCACGAGAGCATGGCCGGCAACGGCGACCTCACCCGCGCCACGCTGTCGAAGACGCAGATCAATCTGAAGATGATCCCGGGCGTCGACGGCCGTCTCGAGGTCTGCCAGCTGGTTGCGATCAACCTGATCGACATCGTGCCGAAGGGCTCCTGGATGGGGCCGGGCCGGCTGCATCTGGTGCCGCATGTGAATGCGCCGGTCGCCGATTTCCCGGTCCGCCGCTGCCTCGGGGCGCATCATTACATCGCCGATCTGACGCTGCCGTTCGGCCGCGTCGTCCATGACTACATCAGGCAAGCCGAGGCGGCCGCGACCGGGCTCGCGGCGGAATAGGGCGGCATCATCAAACTGTAACACTGGCGTAATTGAGTACCCGCGTGGGGTCCGGAAGATGCCGTCAGCCGTCTTCCGGAACGGGGCAGTTGTTGACGGTTGGGGCTATCCATGGCTGAGCCGGCAAAGCTTGCCAGCGCATTATCGAACGCCGAACCCGCCATTCCCGGCCTGGTCTGGGCCTTCCGCCTGCACAGCGACGGCAGTGCCGAGGCGCTGCCGGTCGACCAGCCGATCGAGTTCAGCCATGACGGCCGGCTCTGGCTGCATTTCAACCTGACCGACGCGCGGGCGCGGCCCTGGATCGCGGCGTCGCAGCTGCCGGCGCTTGCACGCGAACTGCTGCTGTCGAGCGACACCTTCCAGCAGCTTCACGTCATCGACCATTGCGTCTATGGTGTGTTCTCCGATCTCGTGCGCGAGATCGACAGCGCGACGGAGGAGACCGCGTTCCTGCGCTTCGCCATGACCGAGCGGCTGCTGGTCTCCGGCCGCCACCAGGCGCTGTGCTCGGCGGACGCCACGCGGCGGGTGCTCGAAGGCGGCTACCGCGTCGACAATGTCGCTCATCTGCTCGAAAAGATCGTCGACGAGGTCGCGGACACGCTGGACCGGATGGCCGACAAGCTCGGCCAGGAGATCGACGATATCGAGGAGCGCATCCTCGCCGATGACGCGAGGCCCGAGATGCGCCGCAATCTCGGCCGGCTCCGCCGCACCTGCGTGCGGCTGCATCGGCAGCTCACCGGATTGCGCACGCTGTTTCACCGTCTCGATCAGAAGAACACCGATCATTTGTCGCCGGCGTTGCGGATCCAGGCCGGCAAGCTCGCGCAGCGGCTCGACGGGCTCGATCACGACATCGTCGAGCTGCGCGAGCGCAGCCGCCTGCTCGAGGAAGAGCTGCGCTTCAAGAACGAGGAGGAGAGCAACCGCCATCTCCACACCCTCTCGATCGTGACCTCGCTGTTGCTGCCGCCGACGCTGGTCACCGGCATCTTCGGCATGAACACCAAGGGCCTGCCGCTGACCGAGGTCGAAAGCGGATTTTTGTGGGCGGCAGTGCTGATGGCCTGCTCGGTTACTGCGGCCTATCTCTTCATGCGGCGCACCGGTATCTTCAAGTAGCGTGTGTCGATCGTGAGTTGGGGGACCCAAATATCCGTGGCGGCCGCGATCGCCCTGGCCTGCACGGCGACGAGCGCGCTCGCCGGTGCCAAGGACGAAAGCGCGGCCGCATGGCTGTTTCCCAAATGGTTCAACGAATGGCACGACGGCCTTGCCAGCAAGGGCCTGAATTTCGGCGCCACCTATATCGCAGACAATATCGCCAACGCCGCCGGCGGCGTGAAGCGTGGCGCCATCCATTTCGGCCGGCTCGATCTGTCGGTCGATGCCGATCTCGACAGGCTGGTCGGCTGGACCGGCGGCCGCTTTTACGCCAATGCTCTCGTCATCTACGGCCAGGGGCTCAGCCGCAACTACGTGATGAACCTCGCCACCATCAGCGAGATCGAGGCGCTGCCGGATCAGCGGCTCTACAATGCCTATTTCGAGCAGAGCTTTTTCAATGACCGCCTGAACATCAGGGCCGGCCAGCAGGCCGCCGATGTCGAGTTCTTCGACAGCCAGACCGACGACCTCTTCGTCAACGGCACCTTCGGCTGGCCCGCGATCAAGGCCAGCAATCTTCCGGCCGGCGGCCCGGCGCCGCCGATCGCGGTGCCCGGCATTCGCATCAAGGCCGCACTGACCGACAAGATCACCGCGTATGGTGCGGTGTTCAACGGCGATCCGTCCGGGCCCGGCGATGTCGATCCTCAACTGCGCGATCATCATGGCCTGGCATTCCGCGTCAACGATCCGCCGTGGGTGATCGGGCAGGTCCGCTTCAACTACGACATCGATATCGGCGGCCGTCCGCTCACCGGCAATTTCACGCCGGGTGCGTGGAAGCATTACGGCTCGTTCGACAGCCAGCGCTTGACGGCGGAGGGGATGTCGATCGCCGATCCCGGCGGCAGCGGCATCCCCGCAAAGCTCAAAGGCAATTACGGCATCTTCGCCGTGATCGAGCAGGTGCTGTATCGTCCGCCTGAGGTCACCGAGACCAGCACGTCGGCCTCGCTCCCCGGCATCACCGCGTTCGGCCGCATCGCCTACAGCCCGCCGGATCGCAATCTGATCGACCTCTATATGGACGGCGGCATCGGCTTCGTCGGCTTCACGCCGGGCCGCCCGCTCGACCGCTTCGGCGTGGCGATGGCCTATATGCGGATCTCGAACACCGCGCGCCATCTCGACGTCGACACGCAGGCCTTCACCGGCATCCGGAGCCCGGTGCGCAGCAACGAGACGCTGATCGAGATGATCTACGAGGCGCACATCAAGCCGGGCTGGCTGATCGCGCCTTACTTTCAGTATGTGTTCCGTCCCTCAGGCGGCATCGCGAATCCGAACGATCCGAGCGGTATTTCCAGGATCGGTGACGCCGCGGTGTTCGGCGTCACCACCACGATCCGGTACTAGGCCGAGGCCGCCGCCGGCTGTAGTTTGGGTTGCCGCGACAGCGCCAGCACGATCAACGAGGCGAACACGCAGAGCGCGCCGGCGATGAAGAACGCGGGCAAATAGCTCTCATAGACCGTCCGCGAGAGACCAGCGCCGAACGCCGCGGTGCCGGCGCCGAGCTGATGGCCGGCAAAGATCCAGCCGAACACCAGATTGGCGCGCTCGGGTCCGAATTTCTGCGCGGTGAGGCGCACCGTCGGCGGCACCGTCGCGATCCAGTCGAGCCCGTAGAACATCGCGAAGATCGAAAGGCCATAGAACGAGAAGTCGCTGAACGGCAGGAAGATCAGCGAGAGCCCGCGCAGGCCGTAGTACCAGAACAAGAGATAGCGATTGTCGTAGCGGTCCGACAGCCAGCCCGACATGATGGTGCCGAAGAAGTCGAAGATGCCCATGGCTGCGAGCAGGCTCGCGGCCTGCACCTGCGGGATGCCGAAATCGAGGCACATCGGGATCAGGTGAACCTGGACGAGGCCGTTGGTGGAAGCGCCGCAGACGAAGAAGGTCGCAAACAGGATCCAGAATGCAGTCGACTTCGAGGCATCGCGCAGCGTGCCGAGCGCCACGCCCGTGATCGAGCCGTGGCTCACGGGCGGGGTGGGCAGGGGCTCGGTGCCTTCGTCGCCGTACGGGCGCAGGCCGAGATCGCTCGGCCGGTCGCGCATCGCAAGCAGGACGGCCAGCGCGGAGACGCCGAGCATGATGCAGACGAAGCCGAGCGCCAGCCGCCAGCCATAGCGATCGGTGAGGCTTGCGAGCAGCGGCAGGAACACGAGCTGACCAGTGGCGACGCTCGCGGTCATGATGCCGACGACGAGGCCGCGCCGTGCCGCGAACCAGCGCGTGGCAATGGTCGCGCCGAGCACCAGCGCGGTCATGCCGGTGCCGATGCCGATCACCACTCCCCAGAGGGCGACGAGCTGCCAGACCTGAGTCATGCCGAGCGATGCAACCAGCGCCGAGACCACGATCAGCTGTGCCGCCAGCGTGACGTTGCGCAGCCCGTAGCGGTTGAGCAGGGCGGCGGCGAACGGCGCCATCAGCCCGAACAGGATGAAACGGATCGACAGCGCGGAAGAGATCTCCGCCGTGCTCCAGCCGAACTCCTTCTGAAGCGGAACGATGAACACGCCGGGCGCGCCGACCGTGCCGGCGCTGATCAGCGCGGCAAGGAAGGTCACGCCGACCATCACCCAGCCGTAATGGATGTTGCGGCGGGACAATGCTGCCGCGAGCCAGTTCGAGATCATTGGGCCTCAATGTGGGTTGGCGAGCCCCGAGGGACCCGCGTCATCGTTGCAGTCTGGCACAGGAACGGGAAGTCTGAAATGACAGACTTCCCTCAATTTCGGACACCCGCGCTCAGCGTGCCAGCCGCTCCACCGCGATCGCCGTGGCTTCGCCGCCGCCGATGCAGAGGGCCGCGATACCGCGTTTGAGATTCTGGGCCTCGAGCGCATGCAGCAGCGTCACGATCAGTCGGGCCCCGGTGGCCCCGATGGGATGGCCGAGCGCGCAGGCGCCGCCATTGACGTTCAGCTTGTCGCGGGGAATACCGAGGTCACGCTGCGCCGCCATCGCCACCACGGCGAAGGCCTCGTTGATCTCGAACAGGTCGACGTCGCCTGCGCTCCAGCCGACCTTGTCGAGCAGCTTGCGGATCGCCGGGATCGGCGCCGTGGTGAACCATTGCGGCTCCTGGCTGTGGGTGGCGTGGCCCTTGATCTCGGCGAGCACGGGCAGGCCGCCCCGATCGGCGAGCGACCGCTTCGTCAGCACCAGCGCGGCGGCGCCGTCGGCATTGGCGGAGGAGGCGGCCGGCGTGATGGTGCCGTTGGCGCGGAATGCCGGCTTCAGGCCCGGGATCTTCGCCGGGTCGACCTTCAGGGGATGCTCATCATTGGCGACGATGCGGGGACCGGCCTTTTCCGCGAGCGTGATCGGCGCAATCTCGACCTTGAACGCGCCGCCCTCGACAGCCTTGCGGGCGCGGCTGAGCGTCTCCATGGCATAGGCGTCCTGGTCCTTGCGGGTGAACTGGTACGTCTCCGCGGTGGCCTCGCCGAAATCGCCCATGGAACGGCCGGTCTCGTAGGCATCCTCGAGGCCATCCATCATCATGTGGTCGATGATGCGGTCATGGCCAACGCGATAGCCGCCGCGTGCCTTGGCGAGGAGATACGGCGCGTTGCTCATGCTCTCCATGCCGCCGGAGACGACGATCTCGGCCGAGCCGGCGCGAATGATGTCGTGCGCGAGCATGGTCGCCTTCATGCCGGAGCCGCAGACCTTGTTGACCGTGGTCGCGCCAGTGGCATCGGGCAGCCCGGCCGCGCGCGCCGCCTGGCGGGCGGGTGCCTGGCCCTGTCCGGCCGGCAGCACACAGCCCATGAAGACCTCGTCGACTTTCTCGGGTTCAAGTCTTGCGCGCTCCAGCGCCGCGCCGATCACATGCGATCCGAGCTTGTGGGCGGGGAGCGGCGAGAGCTCGCCCATGAAGCGGCCGAGCGGGGTGCGGGCGGCGGAGAGGATGACGACGGGATCGGCGGCTTCGGCCATGATGGGCTCCCTGGAGGTGCTGTTTAAGATTATGATCATCATATGATGCGGCGCAAAAAATGCAACCGCGGCAGGGATGAGAAAATGTCGTGGGTCGGATGAGATTTGTTGCGGCGCTGTTTCCTCACGCTGCGTCAGGGGCACCGAAGCCTGTATCCTACCGTTTCCTGTTCACAAACGCCTGCATCAGCCGCGTCGGCTCGTCCGTCAGGAACGACTCGCCGAACACCTTGACGCTGAGGTTCACCGACTCCGTCAGCGGCAGTTCCTCCCACTGCCGCAGCAGGGCCTTCTGCGAGCGCAGCGCTTCTGGGCCGCATTCGAGCAATGCTTTCACCAAGTGCTCGATCTCCGCATCCAGGCCGTCTTCGGGCGCCACCTTGTCGACCAGGCCCCAGGCGAACGCCGTCGGCGCGTCGATATTCTCCGCCGTCATCACCAGCCAGCGCGCGCGGGCCCAGCCGATCAGACGGGGCAACAGCGCTGCGTGGATCACCGAGGGAATGCCGACGCGAACCTCCGGCATGCCGAAATGCGCATCATGCGCGGCAATCCGGAAATCGCAGGCGGCGGCGACTTCGAGGCCGCCGCCGAGGCACCAGCCGGGCATGCGCGCGATCACCGGGGCGGGGAAGGCGCGCACGGCCTCGCAGAGATCGCGCAGGCGGCTGATGAAGGCCTCGGCCGATCGTTGGTCGAGCTTGGCCATCTCCTTGATGTCGGCGCCCCCGATCATGCTCTTCTCGCTCTGGCCGCGCAGCACCACGACGCGGATGCTGCGGTCCGAGCTGAGCTGCTGCAGGCCTTCGCGCACGTCGTCGATCACCGGCGAGCCGAGAATATTGAGCGGGCCCGCGTTGCAGATCGCGACATGAACGACGCCGCGCGTATCGCGCGTCACGCCGCAGTGGGGGGTGAGCATTTCCATCGTGGCATCTCGAAGGTTTCGTGGGCCGGCGCGAGGCGCGCGGGTCGGTGCCACTTCCGGGCCGAAACGTCCTTGTTGTCAAGCGGGGTGGGGCGAGTTGCAAGGGCGAAGTCCGTGGCATAGTATGACGAGTAACATACAAAAGGGATCCCATGACTGAACCCGACCAACTCGATCTGTTTTCGCCCGCACAGCGTCGCGAGCGCGTGGTGGACTGGCAGGTGCCGGCGCCGGTCGCGAAAGTGGCGATGGGCCTGTCGGGCATGGACGCCATGCGGGGCATTCGCGATGGCCGGCTGCCGCCGCCGCCTTTTGCAAAACTGATCGGCTTCACGGTGGGGGTGGTCGAGCCGGGCCGGATCGTCATGGAACTGGAGCCGCGCGAGGATCTCGAAAATACCATCGGCCTCATCCACGGCGCGACCGCAGCTGCGCTGCTCGATACCGCGATGGGATGCGCGATCTCGACCCGGTTGGAAGCCGGGCAGAACTCCGTGACGCTCGACCTGAAAATGACCTTCCTGCGTCCGCTCTCGGTTCGCTCGGGCCTGATCTCGGCCGAAGGCAAGGTGATCAAGCTGGGGCGGCAGACAGCTACGCCGAAGGCTTCGTCCGGGACGGCAGGGGCGCGCTTGCGGTGCATGCAACTGCAACGTTTTCCATGATCGGAAGCAACTTAACATGAATTAATGCACCCTTTTCGTCATTTGCGTGTTATGAGATGACCATCGACATTCAATGAGAACCGCATGCGCTACTCCCGGGAACACAAGCAGGAAACCCACGACCGTATCGTGAAGAGGGCCTCTGTGCGGCTGCGCGAAAAGGGCGCCCATGGCATCGGCGTAGCCGACCTCATGAAGGAGGCGGGCCTGACCCATGGCGGCTTCTACGCGCATTTCGATTCCCGCGAGGCGCTGGTGATCGAGGCGTTCGGTTACGCGATGGACCGCTCGATGGAACACTGGCGCAAGATCACCGACGAGGTTTCGCCGGACAAGCGGCTGGCGATGATCGCGGAGGCCTACCTGTCGGCGTTGCATCGCGACAATCCCGGCCATGGCTGCTCGATCCCCGCGCTCGGTGCCGAGATTGCCCGCGAGAGCCCGAAGGCGCGAAAGGCCTTTGCCGGCAAGCTCGACGAGATGATCGAGGTGCTAGCGGACAACATTCCGAACATGCCGCGCAAGGCCGCACGCAAGCAGGCGGTTGCGACGCTGGCGACGATGGCCGGCACCATGCTGCTGGCGCGCATTGCAGGGTCGAGCGAGCTCTCCGACGAGGTGTTGAAGGTGGGCAGGGACAGTGCGCTGGAGGGCGCGAAGCGCGAGCCGAAGGCTGCTGCGCCAAAGAAGGCGAAGAGCTAGCCGAGGTGCCGTTGAATGCGTAGGGTGGATTAGCGAAGCGTAATCCACCTCTTCGATTTCCGCGGAGGCAGACGTGGTGGGTTACGCCTTCGGCTAACCCACCCTATGAAGTGCGTCCCGCAAACAGCGCCCGCTCGCGCTCCACGATCTCCCCGATGTAATCGGCCACCGCCCTGATCCGCGCCAGATCCTTGCTGTCGGCGTGCATCAGCATCCAGAATGTCCGCGTGATCGAGATCTCCTCGGGCAACACCGGAACGAGTTGCGGATAATCGCTCGCCATGAAGTGCGGCAGCACCGCGATGCCGAACCCCGACAGCGTGGCATTGAGCTGTGCGATCAGATTGGCGCTGCGGAAGCGCGCCGAAATCCGCGGCGACACCTGCGG
This sequence comes from Bradyrhizobium sp. CCBAU 65884, assembly GCF_028128835.1. NCBI lineage: Bacteria > Pseudomonadati > Pseudomonadota > Alphaproteobacteria > Hyphomicrobiales > Nitrobacteraceae > Bradyrhizobium > Bradyrhizobium sp. CCBAU 65884. Next base: position 89,517 of record NZ_LBJU01000122.1, read on the forward strand.
CAGATAATCGAGTTCCGGCGTGAACAAGAGCTCTTCGATGTAGCCGACGAAGCGGTGTTGCGGCAGATCCTGCCGTGAGGTGATCGCGGGGAAGCGATCGAGATAGCCAGGTGCGGCATAGAGGCCGAGGCGGTAGTCGAGCAGCTTGCGGCCGACAATGCGGCCTTCCTTCGGCATGGTCAGGCTGATGGCGATATCGGCCTCGCGCTTGGAGAGACTGAACAGCCGCGCGGTGGCCACAAGTTGCAGATCGAGATCGGGATACCGGTCGGCGAAGGGGGCCAGCCGCGGCGCCAGGAAGGCCGTGCCGAACCCGTCGGGCGCGCCGATCCGCACCGTCCCCGTCAGCCGCGCCACGGAGCCGCCGACCTGCTCCTGGTTGGCAACGATGGTCGATTCCATCGCTTCCGCGCTATCGGCGACGCGCTGGCCGGCCTCGGTGAGGAGGTAGCCGGTCTTGCGCCGGTCGAACAGCTTGGCCGAGAGGTGCTTCTCCAGCCGGTCGACGCGGCGGATCACCGTGGCATGGTCGACCCCGAGCTGTTTTGCCGCAGCCGAAACCGAGCCGCCCCGCACGATGGCCAGCACGAAGCGAAAGTCGTCCCAATCGATAGCGCCTTGATCCAGCATTTTCGCACATCTATGGTGCATTATCTCAGACTTGAATCCTATAAAATGCAGGTCGATAGGATTTGTCAAAGCGTTCAAGCTCGGCCTCAAGGAGATCATTCCATGCGTTCAGTCGGACATTTCATCGGTGGTAAGGAAGTAAAGGGCACCTCTGGCCGCACCGCCGACGTTTTCGAGCCGATGACCGGTGACGTCCAGGCCAAGGTGGCGCTGGCGTCCAAGGCCGAGGTCCGGGCCGCGGTCGAGAACGCCCGCGCAGCACAGCCCGAATGGGCCGCGACCAACCCGCAGCGCCGCGCCCGCGTCATGATGAAATTCGTCGAGCTGGTTCAGCGCGACTACGACAAGCTGGCCGAGCTGCTCGCCCGCGAGCACGGCAAGACCGTCCCCGATGCGAAGGGCGACATCCAGCGCGGCCTCGAGGTCGCCGAGTTCGCCTGCGGCATCCCGCATCTGATGAAGGGCGAATACACCGAAGGCGCCGGCCCCGGCATCGACATCTATTCCATGCGTCAGGCGCTCGGTGTCGTCGCCGGCATCACGCCGTTCAACTTCCCGGCGATGATCCCGATGTGGAAGTTCGCGCCCGCGATCGCCTGCGGCAACGCCTTCATCCTCAAGCCCTCCGAGCGCGATCCCGGCGTGCCGATGCTGCTCGCCGAACTCATGATCGAGGCCGGCCTGCCGGCCGGCATCCTCAACGTCGTCAACGGCGACAAGGAGGCGGTAGACGCCATCCTCGACGACCCCGATATCAAGGCCGTCGGCTTCGTCGGCTCCACGCCGATCGCGCAGTACATCTATGAGCGCGCAGCTCAAACGGGCAAGCGCTGCCAGTGTTTCGGCGGCGCCAAGAACCACGCCATCATCATGCCGGATGCCGACATGGACCAGGCGGTCGATGCGCTGATCGGCGCCGGCTACGGCTCGGCCGGCGAGCGCTGCATGGCCGTCTCCGTCGCAGTCCCCGTCGGCAAGTCCACTGCCGACCGTCTCATGGAAAAGCTGATCCCGCGTGTCGAGTCGCTCAAGATCGGCACCTCGATCGATCCGTCCGCCGATTACGGCCCGCTGGTCACGCGCGAGGCGGTCGAGAAGGTCAAGGGCTACATCGACATCGGCATCAAGGAAGGCGCGACGCTCGCCGTCGATGGCCGCGGCTTCAAGATGCAGGGCTACGAGAACGGCTTCTATCTCGGCGGCTCGCTGTTCGACAACGTCACCAAGGATATGCGGATCTACAAGGAAGAGATCTTCGGCCCGGTGCTCTCGGTCGTGCGCGCGCACGATTACAAGGAAGCGCTGGCGCTGCCGTCCGAGCATGACTACGGCAACGGCGTTGCCATCTTCACCCGCGACGGTGACGCCGCCCGCGACTTCGCAGCCAAGGTCAATGTCGGCATGGTCGGCATCAACGTGCCGATCCCGGTGCCGATTGCCTATTACACCTTCGGCGGCTGGAAGAAATCGGGTTTTGGCGATCTCAACCAGCACGGTCCGGATTCGGTCCGCTTCTACACCAAGACCAAGACGGTGACCTCGCGCTGGCCGTCCGGCGTCAAGGAAGGTGCGGAGTTCTCGATCCCGCTGATGAAGTAGGGCTGTTGCCCGGCCCGTCATTGCGAGGAGCGTAGCGACGAAGCAATCCAGAGTCTTTCCGCGGAGGCAGCCTGGATTGCTTCCGCCTTCGCCAAAGGCTTCGGCGGACACGTCGCTGCGCTCACAATGACGATGGGGCAAGAGGGTAACGGCAGCATGCAGTTCGCTCTGAACGAGGATCAGATCGCGGTTCGCGACATGGCGTTGGCGTTTGCGGCGGAGAAGATCGCGCCGCACGCGCTGCGCTGGGACGAGGAGAAGCACTTCCCCGTCGACGTGATGCGCGAGGCCGCCACGCTCGGCATGGGCGGCATCTACATCCGTGAGGATGTCGGGGGATCCGCGATGACGCGGTTCGACGCGGCGCTGATCTTCGAGGCGTTGGCGACGGGCTGCCCGACCACCTCCGCCTTCATCTCGATCCACAACATGGCGAGCTGGATGATCGATGCCTTCGGCAGCGACACCCAGCGCCATACATGGCTGCCAAAGCTCTGCTCGATGGAGCTGATCGCCAGCTACTGCCTGACCGAGCCGGGCGCGGGCTCGGATGCCGCGGCGCTCCGCACCCGCGCGGTGCGCGATGGCGATCACTACGTTCTCAACGGCCAGAAGCAGTTCATCTCCGGTGCCGGCGGTACTGATCTGCTGGTCGCGATGGTGCGCACCGGCGGCGATGGCCCCGGCGGCATCTCGACCCTCGTCATCGACGGCAAGACGCCGGGCGTCTCCTTCGGCGCCAATGAGCGCAAGATGGGCTGGAACGCGCAGCCGACCCGCGCCGTGATGTTCGAGAACGCCCGCGTGCCTGTTACCAACCGCCTCGGCGAGGAGGGCATCGGCTTCAAGATCGCGATGGCCGGTCTCGATGGGGGCCGCCTCAACATCACCGCGTGCTCGCTGGGCGGCGCGCAAACCGCGCTCGACAAGGCGCGCGCCTACATGAAGGAGCGCAAGGCCTTCGGAAAGCGTCTCGACGAATTCCAGGCGCTGCAATTCCGTCTCGCCGACATGGCGATCGAGCTCGAGGCCGCGCGCACCTTCCTGTGGCGCGCCGCCGCGGCGTTGGACCGGAAGGACCCCGATGCCACCATGCTATGCGCGATGGCAAAACGCTTCGGCACCGATGTCGGCTTCGAGGTCGCCAACCATGCGCTGCAGCTTCACGGCGGCTACGGGTACTTGAGCGAATATGGGATCGAGAAGATCGTGCGCGATCTGCGCGTGCACCAGATCCTCGAAGGCACCAATGAAATCATGCGGCTCATCGTGGCGCGCAAACTGATCGAGGGCGCGCGATGAGTTCGGTGGAAGAGGGCGATCTGGTCGCGCGCGTCGAGGGCGCGGCCGGGGTGATCAGGCTCAATCGTCCCAAGGCCATCAACGCCGTCACGCTGGAGATGTTTCGCGACATCGACAAGGCGCTCGATCGCTTCGAGGCCGATTCCGCCGTCGCCGTGATCGTGCTGGAAGGTGCCGGGGAGCGCGGCCTCTGTGCCGGCGGCGACATCCGCACGCTCTGGGAGAGCTCGAAGGTCAACGGCGACCTCGGCAAGATCCTCTGGCGCGAGGAATACATCCTCAACGCCCGGATCAAGAAATTCCCAAAACCGTATATCGCCTTCATGGACGGCATCGTGATGGGCGGCGGCGTCGGGCTCTCCGCCCATGCCAGCCATCGCATCGTCACCGATCGCACCAAGCTCGCGATGCCCGAAGTCGGGCTCGGCTTCTTTCCTGACGTCGGCGGCACCTTTCTGTTGTCGCGCTCGCCGGGCGAGATCGGCACTTACTTCGGCCTGACCGGCCAGACCATGAACGGGCCCGACGCGATCCACGCCAAATTCGCCGACGCCGTGGTGCCGACGGCCAAATGGCCGGAGCTGCGCGAGGCGCTGACCAAGGTTCGTCCAGGCGTAACTGCGGCCGATATTGGCAAGCTCATCAACGGCTTTGCGACGGCCGAGACCGTGGGACCGGTCGCGGCAAAAGAGCCTGCTATCGACGCATTGTTCGGCTTCGACCGGATGGAAGATATCTTTGCCGCTCTGAAACGTGACGGCTCGGAGTTCGCGCTGGCGACGCTGAAGACGCTCAACGAAAAATCGCCGCGCGGCATGGTGGTGACGCTGAAATTGTTGCGACTGGCGCGCACCGCGTCGAGCCTGGAGGAATGCCTGGTGCGCGAATACCGTGCCGCGCTCGAGGTGTTCCGCAGCGATGATTTTCGCGAGGGCGTGCGCGCGGCCGTGATCGACAAGGACCGCAATCCGATCTGGTCGCCGCCGCGGATCGAGGATGTGACGCCAGAGATGCTTGCGCCGTATCTCGCCGAGATCGGCGCCGACGAGCTGAAGTTCAACTAATCAACGATTGAAGCGGAGGAGACGACAATGGCCACGATCGCATTCATTGGTCTGGGCAACATGGGCGGCCCGATGGCCGCCAACCTCGTGAAGGCCGGCCACAAGGTGGTGGCGTTCGATCTCGTCGAAGCCTCGCGCAATCAGGCCAAGGCCGATGGCGCCGGCATCGCCGACAGCGCCGCGGGCGCGGTAAAGGGCGCCGATGTCGTCGTCACCATGCTCCCGGCCGGCAAGCATGTGCTCGGCGTCTGGAACGAAATCCTTCCCGCGATGACCAAGGGTGCGCTGGTCATCGATAGCTCCACCATCGACGTCGAGAGTGCGAGGCAGGCGCATGCGCTCGCCGGCAAGCACGGCGTGCTCTCGGTGGATGCGCCGGTCTCCGGCGGCACCGGCGGCGCCAAGGGCGCGACGCTCACCTTCATGTGCGGCGGCGAGGAGAGTGCATTCGCGGCGGCAAAGCCCGTGCTGGAGAACATGGGCAAGAAGATCGTGCATTGCGGCGGCGCCGGCGCAGGGCAGGCGGCCAAGATCTGCAACAACATGATCCTCGGCATTTCCATGATCGCGGTGAGCGAAGCTTTCGCACTCGGCGAGAAGCTCGGGCTCTCGCATCAGGCGCTGTTCGACGTTGCCTCGACCTCGTCCGGCCAGTGCTGGTCGCTGACGACCTATTGCCCGGTGCCGGGTCCGGTGCCGACTTCGCCCGCGAACAACGACTACAAGCCGGGCTTTGCCTCGGCGCTGATGGTGAAGGATCTGACGCTGGCGCAGGACGCCGCGAAGGCTGCGGGCGCGGCCACCCCGCTCGGCAAGCATGCGCAGGAGATCTATCAGTCTTTCGACGCAGCCGGGCAAGGTGGGGTGGATTTTTCCGGAATTATCAAGCACGTTCGCAGCCTCGCTGGAAAATAGCGAGGCTTCGTTGCCCGGATGGAGCGAAGCGAAATCCGGGTCAGCTGCTTCCAATGGCGTAGCCGGCCCCGGATTGCGCTTCGCTCCATCCGGGTTACGTTCGAAGATCATTTCGACGGGCCCGGAACATGACGACATTTCAGGACGCGCGCGCGTTTCTGCTCAAGCACCGGACGGATTACGAGACAGCGGTCAAAGGCTTCCGCTGGCCGGATCCGGCTCCCTTCAACTGGGCGCTCGACTGGTTCGACGAGCTGGCGAAGGACGCCGAAGCCAAGGACCGGCCCGCGCTCTGGATCGTCGACGCCGCGCAGGACCGGCAGACAAAACTGTCCTTCGCGGCGCTGTCGAAGCGCTCGAACCAGGTGGCGAATTTCCTCCGCGCGCAGGGCCTGAACCGCGGCGATCATCTTCTGCTGCTGCTCGGCAATGTGGTTCCGCTGTGGGAGACGATGCTGGCGGCGATGAAGCTCGGCGTCGTCGTGATCCCCGCGACCACGCTGCTCACCGCGGACGAGCTGCGCGATCGCCTCGATCGCGGCAAGGCCAAGGCGGTGATCGCCGCCGAGGATCAGGTCGCGAAGTTCGCAAACCTTGGTGCCGAGAACATCGTTCGCATCGTGGTCGGCACGGCTCACGACGGATGGCTCTCCTATGATGAGGCCGCAAAGGCCCCGGAGAGTTTTAGCGCCGACGGCCCGACTAATGCCGACGATCCGATGCTGCTCTACTTTACCTCGGGGACCACGGCAAAACCAAAACTCGTCCGGCACAGTCAGCGCAGCTATCCGGTCGGCCATCTGTCGACCATGTACTGGATCGGGCTGAAGCCCGGTGACGTCCATCTCAACATTTCCTCGCCCGGCTGGGCCAAGCATGCCTGGAGCTGCTTCTTCGCGCCGTGGAATGCGGGCGCCACCGTGTTCGTGGTCAACCAGCCGCGCTTCGATGCCAAGGGCCTGCTCGCCACCATCGGCCGCTGCGGCGTCACCACGCTGTGCGCGCCGCCGACGGTGTGGCGGCTGTTCATCCAGGAGAACCTTGCCTCCTTCAAGGTGAGCTTGCGCGAGGTCTGCGGCGCCGGCGAGCCGCTCAACCCGGAAGTGATCGACCAGGTGCAGGCCGCCTGGGGGCTCACTATCCGCGACGGCTACGGCCAGACCGAAACCACCGCGCTCGCCGGCAACTCGCCGGGCCAGAAGATCAAGATCGGCTCGATGGGCCGGCCGCTGCCGGGCTATCGCGTGCAGATCAGCGATGCTGACGGCCATCCCGCCAGGGAAGGCGAAGTTACACTGGTGCTCGGCGCCGAGCGCCCCGCCGGGCTGATGCAGGGCTATCAGAGCGACGACGGCAAGCTCTCCGGCGCCGAGGGCGAGCTCTATCGCAGCGGCGATGTCGTGTTCGAAGACGACGAGGGCTATCTTACTTTTGTCGGCCGCTCCGACGACGTGTTCAAGTCGTCGGATTACCGGATCAGTCCGTTCGAGTTGGAGAGCGTGTTGCTCGAGCATGAGCTGGTCGCAGAAGCCGCGGTGGTGCCGAGCCCGGATCCGATCCGGCTCGCGATCCCCAAGGCGTTCGTGCTGCTGACCTCGGGCGCGGAGCGGACGCCTGAGACCGCGCTGTCGATCTTCCAGCACCTGCACACGCGGCTCGCCCCGTTCAAGCGCATCCGTCGCCTCGAAATCGTCACCGAGCTGCCGAAGACGATCTCTGGAAAAATCCGCCGGGTGCAGCTACGCAGGCTGGAGCGCGACGATGATCGCAACGATCCGCTGCGCGGCCGGGAATTCCGTGAGGAGGATTTTCCGGAACTGCCGAAAACACGGAGTGAGACCTAAGTAGGCTTGTCATTCCGGGCTCGCGCTTCGCGCGCCCCGGAATGACGGCATTTGGAGTTGCTAAATGAACGAAGTCTGGAAGAAGCCGCCGATTTCCTTGGAAGCCTATCAGGCCATGGTCGGCAGGGAGATCGGCGTGTCCTCATGGCACCTGATCGATCAGCCGCGCATCGACACCTATGCCGATGTGATCGAGGATCATCAGTTCATCCATGTCGACCCTGAACGGGCCAAGAAGGAGACCGCCTTCGGCACCACCATCGCGCACGGCTTCCTGACGATGTCGCTGCTGTCGATCATGTCCTATGAGGTGATGCCCGTGATCGCGGGCACCACGATGGGCGTCAATTACGGTTTCGACAAGCTGCGCTTCATCTCGCCGGTGCGTTCCGGCAAGCGCGTCCGCGGCCGTTTCGTGCTGGCCGAAGCCAAGCTCCGCAAGCCCAACGAGCTGCAGTCCCGCACCAACGTCACCGTGGAGATCGAAGGCGAGGACAAGCCGGCGCTGGTCGCGGAGTGGCTGGGTTTGATCTATTTCGCGTAGGGCGGCCGGGCTTGACCCGGCCAGCCATCGCTGCTCAAAAGCCTGTCAATTTGATGGATGGCCGGGTCGAGCCCGCCCATGACGACTAGCATGTAGGAAAGCACTCATGGCAATCAGGTTCGACGGACGCGTCGCCATCGTCACCGGCGCGGGCAATGGTCTGGGGCGTGCGCATGCGCTGGGACTGGCCAGCCGCGGCGCCAAGGTCGTCGTCAACGATTTCGGCGGCGCGCGTGACGGCACCGGTGGCTCGCTGTCGCCGGCCGAGACCGTGGTCGAGGAAATCCGCAAAGCCGGTGGCACCGCGATGGCGGATGGCGCCGACGTCTCGAATTTCGAACAGGTCACCGCCATGGTCGAGCGCGCCACCAAGGAATGGGGCAGCGTCGATCTCTTGTGCGCCAATGCCGGCATTCTGCGCGACAAGTCGTTCGGCAAGATGGAAGCGGCCGACTTCCAGAAGGTGCTCGACGTGCATCTCGTCGGCACCTTCTATTGCTGCAAGGCGGCCTGGGCCGGCATGCGCGACCGCAATTACGGCCGCATCGTGCTGACGACGTCGTCCTCCGGCCTCTACGGCAATTTCGGCCAGGCCAATTACGGCGCGGCCAAGTCCGGCATGGTCGGCCTGATGAACGTGCTCGCCGAGGAAGGCCGCAAGTCCGACATCCGCGTCAACATCATCTCGCCGACGGCGGCAACCCGCATGACGGAAGAGCTGCTGCCGCCGCAGGCGCTGCAATTGATGAAGCCGAACGCGATCACGCCCGCGGTCGAGTACATGCTCAGCGAAGACGCTCCGACCCGTACCATCATGGGCGCCGGTGCTGGCTCCTTCGCGGTGATCAAGATCGTGGAGAGCGAGGGCATCAACCTGCCGGAGACCGAATGGACGCCGGACGCGGTGGCCGCGCATTTCGCGGAGATCAGCGACATGTCGAAAGCCAAGGCGCTGACCGGGGCGTTCGAGCAGACGCAGAAATACGTGGCGCAGGCCGCGGCGCGGGCGGGGATCAAGCTCTGACCGACGTCGCCGTCATCGGGGCCGGTCCCGCCGGGCTGATGGCGGCGGAGGTGCAGGCGCAGGGCGGCGCGCGCGTCACCGTGTACGACGCGATGCCGTCCGCGGGCCGAAAATTCCTGATGGCCGGCCGCGGCGGGCTCAATCTCACCCACAGCGAACCGCTGTCGGAATTCATGGCGCGCTATCGCGAGGCGGCGCCGAAGCTGCAGGCGGCGATCGAGGCGTTTTCGCCCGAGGCGTTGCGCGCGTGGAGCGAAGCCCTGGGTGAGCCGACCTTCGTCGGCACCAGCGGGCGGGTGTTTCCAAAAACGTTCAAGGCCTCGCCCTTGCTGCGCGCGTGGCTCCGGCGGCTCGATGCGAGCGGCGTGCGGTTTGCCTTTCGTCATCGCTGGACCGGCTGGAATGACGAGGGGCGGCTGGTGTTTCGAGCGCCCGATGGCGTGGCGGTCGTCACTGCCAACGCCACCGTGCTCGCGCTCGGCGGCGCGAGCTGGCCGCGGCTGGGGTCGGATGGCAGCTGGGCCGACATCCTCGCCGCGAAGGGCGTTGCCATCTCAAAGCTGCGGCCGGCCAATTCCGGCTTCACGGTCGCCTGGTCCGATGTGTTCCGCGACCGCTTCGAGGGCCAGCCGCTCAAGGGCGTGGCGCTTACGATCGGCGCGCATACGGTGCGGGGCGAAGCCATGATCACGCGTAGCGGCATCGAAGGCGGCGCGATCTACGCGCTGTCGGCGGAGTTGCGGGAGGCGGTGCTCAGTCTCGGGCAGGCGACGCTTTTGATCGCATTGCGGCCGGACCTCGACGCCGCCGCCCTGACCACGCGGCTATCAGGGACACGCGGCAAGCAATCGCTCGCGAACTTCCTGCGCAAGGCGGCGCAATTGTCGCCGGTCGGAATCGGCCTGATGCAGGAGGCCGCCATCGTGTCCGGCCGGCAACTGGCCGCGTTCTCGCCCGCCGAGCTTGCGCATCTGATCAACGCCATTCCGGTTCAGCTCACCGGCGTTGCCCCGATCGATCGCGCGATCTCGACTGCGGGCGGGATCACCTTCGATGAGCTCGATGGCAGCTTCATGCTGCGAAAATTGCCCGGCGTGTTCGCCGCCGGCGAGATGCTGGACTGGGAGGCGCCGACCGGCGGCTATCTGCTGCAGGCCTCGTTCGCGACGGGAGCCGCCGCGGGCAGGGGCGTGCTGGCGTGGCTCGCCAGGTCGTAGGGTGGGTTAGCGAAGCGTAACCCACCACGTCTGTATCTGCATCGAGAGGAGTGGTGGGTTACGCCTTCGGCTAACCCACCCTACCAGAGCAATGCCTACCGCAACTTCCCGCGTGCCGCCACCGGCAGCGTGCCGATGATCTCCTCGCCGCGGACCATCACCACCTCGTCCATCATGTTGACGACGACACAGACGTGGTTGGGCACGATGCGGACGACGTCGCCGACATTGGGCCGAGTGTTGCTGCGGGAGAGATCGAGGAAGCCGTGCTCCTCGGCGAAGCGCGCGATCTTGGCTTCGGGGTGCTCCAGGATCAGGCCGTGGCCGTCGAGACCGCCGGTATCCGTGGTCAGCGTCTTCGAGCCGGCATCGAGAATGCCGCGCTCGGGTGCGGCGCGGCTGACCACGGTCGAGTAAATATGCAGCGCGCAATCGTCCCAGGTCGCCGAGCCCGCAGCGACCTGCATGCGGTCGTTGTAGATGTAGGTGCCGAAGCGATGCTCGGTGCCGCCCTTGAGCTTGCCGATGTTCTTCAGGTTCGGCGTGCCGCCGGTCGAGACGATTTTTGCGTCCAGCCCGTGCGCGCGCACGCCGGCCAGCGCTTCGTCGTAGAATTTTTGCGCGTCCGCCCAGCCGGTCTCGGTCGGGTAGAGCATGAAGCCGGCGAATTGCAGCCCCTTCGATCCCGCGATCTCGCGCGCCAGCGCAATGGCTTCCGCGGGCGTCTCGACACCGGCGCGCTTGCGCCCCGTGTCGCATTCGACCACGACCGAGAGCGGACGGCCCGACGCCGCCGCAGCCTTGGGCAGGCCGGCAACGACGGTGGAATTGTCGGCGGCCACCGTCATGTTGGCCTTGGCCTGCAGCGCACCGAGCCGCGCCATCTTCTCTTCGCCGAGGAGATTGTAGCTGATCAGGATGTCGTCGATGCCGGCATTGGCCATGATCTCGGCTTCGCCCAGCTTCTGGCAGGTGATGCCCTTCGCGCCGGCCGCGACCTGCATCTTGGCGATGGTCGGGTTCTTGTGGGTCTTGATGTGGGGACGGTTGGCGATTCCGGCCTCGTCGCAGGCCTTCTGGATCCGCGCGATGTTGCGCTCGACCTTGTCCATGTCGATGACGGCGCAGGGCGTGCCGTATTCGCGGGCGATTTTTGCGGCGAGGGGAGTTGTCATGGGAGTCTCTCAGTTGGCGCGCATTCTGATCGCAAAACCGGTGCCCACTTTTGCGGAATGCGCGCTAGGCCTGCTCTATTTCTTCACGAAGCATTTCAAGTTCGAGCCAGCGCTCTTCAGCGGCAGACAGTTCATCATGCGCCTTCGCGATAGCGGCGGAGGTGTCGTCGAATGTCTTGCGATCTTTCGCATAGAGATTGGGATCGTCGAGCACGCGCTGCAGTTTTGCAATATCGGCCTGCAGCGTTTCCATTTTCTTCGGCAGCGTTTCCAGCGCGTGCTTCTCGTTGAAGCTCAGCTTGCGTTTCGGTGTGGAGGCGGGAGCAGCGGCGCGCTCCTCTCTCTTCTCCGCAACCGGCTGGGCCTTCGCCGTTTCGCGCTTCAAATCCGCGCCGCGCTGGGTCAGCATGTCGCTGTAGCCGCCGGCATATTCGGTCCACTTGCCGTTGCCCTCGGGCGCGATCACGGAGGTGACGACGCGGTCGAGGAAGTCGCGGTCATGGCTGATCAGGATGACGGTGCCCTCGTAGTCGCCGAGCATGTCTTCGAGGACGTCGAGCGTTTCGAGATCGAGGTCGTTGGTCGGCTCGTCCAGCACCAGCAGGTTCGAGGGTTTTGCCAGTGCGCGCGCCAGCATCAGCCGGCCGCGCTCACCGCCCGAGAGGACTTCCACCGGCGTGCCGCGCTGCTCCTGCGCGAACAAAAAGTCCTTCATGTAGCCGACGACGTGCTTCGGCTTGCCGCCGACCATGATCTGGTCGCCGCGCCCGCCGGTCAAGGCTTCAGCCAGCGTCGATTTCGGATCGAGGCTTTCGCGGTGCTGATCCAGCGTCGCTACCTCTAGATTGGCGCCGAGACGTAGGGTGCCGGAGTCCGGTTCCCCGCCGCCGGTGAGCAGATTGACCAGCGTGGTCTTGCCGGCGCCGTTCGGTCCGATGATGCCGAGCCGGTCGCCGCGCTGGATGCGCGTCGAGAAATTCTCGACGATCTTGCGCTCGCCATAGGCCTTGGTGACGCCCTTGGCCTCGATCACCAGCTTGCCGGATTGCTCTGCTTCGGCCGCCGCGAGACTGGCGGTGCCGGCCGTGCCGCGATAGTTGCGCCGCTGGTCGCGCAGCGTATGCAGATTGGCGAGGCGCTTGACGTTGCGCGTGCGCCGGCCGGAGACGCCGTGGCGCAGCCAGTGCTCTTCGTCGACGATCTTGCGGTCGAGCTTGTGCTGGTCGCGCTCTTCTTCCGCCAGCACCTCGTCGCGCCAGCTCTCGAACGAGGCAAAGCCACGATCGATCTGCTTGATCCGGCCGCGGTCGAGCCAAGCCGTGGAGCGCGAGAGATTGGTGAGGAAGCGGCGGTCGTGGCTGATGATCACCAGCGCGCTGCGCCTGGAGTCGAGCTCCTGTTCCAGCCATTCGATGGTGGCGAGATCGAGATGGTTGGTCGGCTCGTCCAGCAGCAAAATGTCAGGCGAGGGCGCGAGCACATGCGCCAGCGCCGCGCGACGGGCCTCGCCGCCGGAGAGATTATGCGGGTTCTCGTCACCGGTCAGGCCAAGCTGCTCCAGCAGGTAGCGCGCCTGGTGCTGATCGTCGCCGGGCGCGAGACCGGACTCGACATAGGCAAGCGTGGTCTTGTGCTCGCCGAAGTCGGGCTCCTGCGGCAGGTAACGCACGGTGGCGCCCGGCTGCACGAAGCGCGTGCCGCCGTCGGGCTCGACGAGGCCGGCCGCGATCTTCAGCAGCGTCGACTTGCCCGAGCCGTTGCGGCCGATCAAACAGACGCGCTCGGATGGCGCGACGTTGAGCTCGACGCCTGACAGCAGCGGCGTGCCGCCAAAGGTCAGCCTGATGTCCTTGAGTTGGATCAGCGGCGGCGCCATGTCAGCCCTGACTCAAATTCTGGCTCGTAGCGGCCTGATCGGCACGGCGGCGCTGGATCCGGCGCAGCGTCTGGTCGAGCGCCGAGAGGAAGGCGGAACGGTCGCGCGGTGCGAATGATCGCGGGCCGCCGGTGACCTCGCCGGCCGAGCGCAGATCCGTCATCAGATTGCGCACCGCCAGCGTCATCCCGATCGACTCTTCCGTGAACGGCTTGCCGTTCGGGGCGATCACGTCAGCGCCGGCCTTGACGCAGCGGCTCGCAAGCGGAATGTCCGATGTCACGACGACGTCGCCGGACTTGACGCGTTCGACGATCCAGTCGTCGGCGGCGTCCATGCCGGCGCCTGCGGCGATACGCTCGATCAGCGGATCGTGCGGCACGCGGATGAAATTGCCGGCGACCACGCTCACGGGCACGCCGTGCCGGAGCGCGACGCGATAGATCTCGTCCTTCACCGGGCAGGCGTCGGCGTCGACATAGATGCGGGTGGGGGTGTCAGTCATTCGCCGCGTGGTACCCCATTCGGGCCGCAAAGGCGAGGGGATTGACCGGTGTTCCCTGGGGCCTACGATCAGCCCGAAACAACAAGAACAGGGAAGATGTCCCCATGCCGGACCGGCTCGAAACCTGGCGCGTCGAGGCCTACAACACCGCCAAGCAATCCGAAAACAAGATGCATGACGACACCGTGGCGCGCCGCTTCGGCTTTTCCGGCGGGCTGGTCCCCGGCGTTGATGTCTTCGCCTACATGATGCACGTGCCGGTGGCGCGGTGGGGCCGTGATTTTCTGAGCCGCGGGCTCATCGAGGCCCGCTTCATCAAGCCGGTCTATGATGGCGAGCCCGCCGATGTCGATGCGACCGAGCATAACGGCTTGCTGACGATCGAAGTGTTCAGCCGCACCGAGCTCTGCGCGACAGGTACGGCCTCGCTGCCGGCGGCAGCGCCGGCGGTGTCGCTGAGCGACTATGTCGCGGTCCCCGTGGTCGCCGAGCGCAAGCCGGTCAGTCCGGCGACGTTCGAGACGGGCAAATGGCTGGGCACCGAGCCGCGCCGGTGGGCCGGGCAGGACGCGACCGACTATCTCGCCGATGTCAGGGAAACCGATCCGATCTTTGCGCGCGAAGGGCTCGGTCATCCCGGCCTGATCCAGCGGGTCATGAACCGCGTGCTGGTCGACAACACCATTCTGGGCCCGTGGATCCACGTCGGCAGCCGCATGCAGCTGCTGTCTGCGGGACGCACCGGCGACGAGATCACCGCGCGGGCCAAGGTCACGGCGAATTACGAGAAGAAGGGCCACCGCTTCGTCGAGCTCGACGCGCTCGTCGTCGCCAACGGCACGACGCCGCTCGCGCATTGCCAGCACATTGCGATCACCCAGCCGCGCGAGCAGGCGGCGTAGGCGGAAATAAGCACATCGTCACCACGTCGTCATGCCCGGGCTTGTCCCGGGCATCCACGTTCTCCGTGCCTCGTGGCAAGCCGTGGATGGCCGGGACAAGCCCGGCCATGACGACTGAGAAAGGGCAGCCTTACGCCGCCTTGCCCTTCGCGTCCTGAATGGCCCGCCACACGCGCTCCGGGGTCAGCGGCATGTCGATCTGCTTGATGCCGTGGTCCGAGAGCGCGTCGAGCACCGCGTTCACCACCGTCGACAGGCTGCCGGCGCAGCCGGCTTCGCCGCAGCCCTTGCTGCCGAGCGGATTGGTCGTCGCGGGCACCGGGTGATCGCCGACCGTCATGTTGGGAACGTCCTCAGCGCGCGGCAGCGCGTAGTCCATCAGCGAGCCCGTAATCGGCTGGCCGCTCTCGTCGTAGCGGATGTGCTCCATCAGCGCTTGCCCGATGCCCTGGACCACGCCGCCATGGAGCTGGCCTGCGACCAGCAGCGGGTTGATCACCGTGCCGAAATCGTTGACCGCGCTGTAGCGCACGATCTGCACCACGCCGGTTTCGGGGTCGATCTCGACCTCGGCGACATGACAGCCGTTCGGGAACGCCGAGGCGACTGGTTCGCTGGTGTGATCGACGTCGAGGCTATCGGGCACGCCCTCCGGCGTCTTGCCGTCATGCAAGCGCTTGGCGAGCTCCATGATGTCGATACTGCGATCGGTGCCGGCGATGGTGAAGCTGCCGCCTTCGAATTCGATGTCGGCTTCGGACGCTTCGAGCATATGCGCCGCTGCGCGCTTGCCTTTCTCGATGACGAGCTTTGCAGCCCCCACGATGGCCTGGCCGGTTGCCGTGATCGAGCGCGACCCGCCGGTGCCGTTGCCGGTATGGACGATGTCGCTGTCGCCCTGCACCAGCTTGACGCTCTCGAAGGGAACACCGAGCTGCTCGCTCAGCACCTGCGCGAATGGCGTGGCATGGCCCTGGCCGTAATCGAGCGTGCCGGTGATGAGCTGCACGGTGCCGCCAGCGTCGAACACGATCTTTCCCAGCTCCGGGCTCGGCGGCGCCGTGACCTCGAGATAGGAGCCGACCGCGATGCCGCGCAGCTTGCCGGCCTTCCTGCTCTCCTTCTTGCGCTTGGCGAAATTCTCGTGGTCGGAGATTTCGAGCGCCTTGTTGAACACGGCCTGGAAGTCGCCGCTGTCATAGGTGACGCCGGAGGACGCCGCGAACGGCATCTGGTTCTGCTTGATGAAATTGCGCTTGCGCAAGGTCAGCCGGTTGATGCCCATCTCGTCGGCAGCGCGATCGATCAGCCGCTCCATGTAGTAGTTCGCCTCGGGCCGGCCGGCGCCGCGATAGGCGCCCATCAGCGTGGTGTTGGTCAGCACCACCTTGATGTCGACTGCCATCAACGGCGTGCGGTAGACGCTGGAAAAATTCTTGCCGGTATTGAGCGAGAGCGGCCCGGGCGCGACGCCGGTGATGTAGGCGCCGAGATTGCCGTAGCCGGACAGCTTGGCCGCGAGGAAATGCCCTTCGGCGTCGAGCGCCAGCTCGGCATGGATCTTCTGGGCGCGGCCGTGGCTGTCGGAGAGGAAGGCGGTCGAGCGCTCGTCGAGCCACTTCACCGGCTTTCCCAATTCCTTCGCCGCATACAGGATGCACATGTACTCGGGATAGTTGATGTTCTTCATGCCGAAGGAGCCGCCGACATTGGCGGTGAGGATGCGCACTTTCTCGTTCGGCACCTTCAGGTTCTTGGCGAGGTTGGCGCGGTTGCCGGCGACGCCCTGCGTCGGCACCTGAAGCGTGTAGCGCTCGGTCTTCTTGTCGTAGGAGGCAAGGCCGACGCGCGGCTCCATCGAGACCACGGCGACACGGGTGTTTTCGATGTCCATCCTGGTGACATGGGCGGCGTCGGCGAAGGCGGCGTTGACCTTCTCCATGTCGCCATAGTGGTAGTCGAGCGCCACGTTACCAGGAATGTGCTCATAGAGCTGCGGCGCGCCGGGCTTGGCCGCTTCCTCGGGATCCGTCACGGCTGGCAGCGGCTCGATATCTAGCTCGACCGCCTCAGCCGCATCGCGCGCCTGCGCCAGTGTCTCGGCAACCACGAAGGCGACGGGATCGCCGACGAAGCGGACCTTGTCGGTCGCCAGCGGCTGGCGGTTGGTCTGGAGCAAAGGCGAGCCGTCGCGGCTCTTCAGCGGCAGGCCGCAGGTGAAGGGGCCATAGCCGGCGGCATCGAGATCCCTGCCGGTCCACACGCCGAGCACGCCCGGCATCGCCTTGGCGGCGTCGATGCCGATGCCGCGGATGATTCCATGGGCGTGGGTGGAACGGACGACCACGGCATAGGCCTGGCCGGGCAGGTTGAAATCGTCGGTATAGCGGCCCTTGCCGCGCACCAGCGTGTCGTCCTCCTTGCGGCGGACGGGTTGCCCGACGCCATATTTTTGCAGTGCAATAGCGTTTTCGAGCGTGGACGATTTGGTGTGTTCTTGCATGGAATTGACCTGAAAAGCCGGCATTTGCGCATTTTCGCGGCAGCGGGGCACCGGACTCCATTGAGATAACCCACCACCCCGTTCACGACAACGCACGAATGGGCATGGTCCCATGTGATGCGTTGTTGCGCAGGCCGGCTGCGCTGCTAATGTTTCAGGCGAAAAATCAATTCCAGACCGGCCCGACCGGCCGCGGAAAGACAGTTTGTATGAATGACCACACGCGGCTCCGCGATGGCCATGCGCCGCACGGTGAGCTGGAGGGGTCGATGGCGGCGGTGGCGTTGGCCACCGACCCGGCTGTCGGCGCGCAGGCGTCGGGAACCGGCGTCTATGCGGCGCTGGACCTCGGCACCAACAATTGCAGGCTGCTGATCGCCTGTCCGACCCAGGACGGCTTTCGCGTCGTCGATTCCTTCTCGCGCATCATCCGGCTCGGGGAGGGGGTCTCGTCGACCGGCTGCATCAGCGAGGCCGCGATCGAGCGTGCCATTGCTGCGCTCAGCATCTGCCGTGACAAGATCAATTTGCGCAAAGCGCGCCGGTTGCGGCTGATCGCGACCGAAGCCTGCCGCGCCGCCTCGAATGCGGAGGGGTTCCGCAGCCGCGTCGCGGCCGAGACCGGCATCGAGCTCGAAGTGATCGACCGCGAGACCGAGGCCGCGCTCGCCGTGCTCGGCTGCTCGCCGCTGGTCGACCCCAGGGGCCGCGGCGCGATCCTGTTCGACATCGGCGGCGGCTCGACCGAGCTGGTGCGGATCGAGCGCGATCCGCAAAATCCGGAGCCGCGGATCAAGGCCTGGATGTCGATCCCCTACGGTGTGGTCACGCTCGCCGAGCAGTTCGGCGGCCGCGACGTGACGCCGGAGATCTACGCCGCGATGGAGCAGGAGGTGGCGAACCACGTCGCGCCGTTCGCCGAAGTCCACGGCGGCGATCTCGCCGACATGCACCTGCTCGGCACCTCGGGCACGGTGACGACGCTCGCCGGCATCCATCTCAACCTCGCGCGCTATGACCGCCGCCGCATCGACAGCATCTGGATGAACGATTCCGACATCACCGCGACCATCAACAAGCTGCTCGGCATGAGCTACGAGGAGCGCGCCGGCAACAGTTGCATCAGCGTCGAGCGCGCCGATCTCGTGCTCGCCGGCTGCGCCATCCTCGATGCGATCCGCCGCGCCTTTCCGCTGCCGCGCCTGCGCGTCGCCGACCGTGGCCTGCGCGAGGGCATGCTGGTCGAGATGATGCGCGAGGACGGCGCGCTCAGGAGCTGGTGAGATGGCCAAGGACACCACCGGCCGCTTGCACGTCCAGGTCAAGACCAAGGTCAAGACCGGCGGCAAGCGCAAATTGTCGTCGAAGCTGTGGCTGGAGCGGCAGCTCAACGATCCCTATGTCGTGAAGGCCAAGGCGGCGGGCTACCGCTCGCGCGCCGCGTTCAAGCTTCTGGAGATCGACGACAAATTCCGGGTCTTGAAACCCGGCATGGCCGTCGTCGACCTCGGCGCGGCGCCCGGCGGCTGGAGCCAGATCGCGGCCAAGCGCGTCGGCTCGGTGGAAGGCAAGGGCAAGGTCGTTGCCATCGATCTGTTGGAAATGCCGGAGATCCCCGGCGTGGATTTCGCGCAGCTCGACTTCATGGCTAACGATGCGCCCGAGAAGCTGACCGCGATGCTGGGCGGCGGCGCCGATTTCGTGATGTCCGATATGGCCGCCAACACCACCGGCCACCGCAAGACCGACCAGCTCCGTATCGTCGGCCTGGTCGAGACCGCCGCGGCGTTTGCGTGCGACGTGCTCAAGCCCGGCGGCGCGTTCCTGGCCAAGACGTTCCAGAGCGGCGCCGATGCCGATCTGCTCGCCCAGCTCAAGCGCGATTTTGCGACGGTGCGTCACGTGAAGCCCGCGGCGAGCCGGCAGGATTCCTCGGAACGCTACGTGCTGGCGACGGGATTTCGGGGCGGGGCTGCCTGAGCCAATCTCCGCTGTCGTCCCGGACAAGCGGAGCTCCCGACAACGCGTAGCGTTGTCTGGAGCGAAGCGCCGATCCGGGACCCATAGCCACAGGGAGAAGTTTGGCGAAGACTCGGAGTGGCAGACTCGCGCAACGTCTCCTCCCTGTGGTTATGAGTCCCTGCATTCGCAGGGACGACACCGAGTGTGAGGCGCCCGCTCGCTCAACTCACCCCAACCTTTGATCCCGCACGTCCTGCGTATCCTCGGACGCCGCCTTGACCGCCGCCTTTTCTGCACCCTTGCCGGCACCCTTGCGACTGGCGATCTCCACGGCCTTGCGGCCGGAGATCTCGTGGCCGGCATCGACGGGCATCTGCCAGAAGAACCAGCTCGACGCCGCCGAGGTCAGCGCGACCACGAGGAAGGCGGGGGCGAACACGGTGGCGTCGATTTCGCTGACATGGTTGAACCACATCGTCGTTTCCACGCAGGCCGCGCCGACGGCGACGCCGGCGGAGACCGCGAGCTGCTGGTTGACGCTGACGAGGGTGGTGGCGCGGCTCATCTGCGCAGTCTCGACGTCGGCATAGGCGACCGTGTTGATTGCGGTGAACTCGAGCGAGCGGAAGAAGCCGCCGACCACCAGGATGACCATGATGATGAGCAGCGGCGTCGTCACCGTGAACAGCGCGCAGACGGCGAGGAAGAAGGCGCTGACGATCGCGTTCACCGTCATCAGATTGCGGAAGCCGAAGGTGCGGATGATGCGCGCCGCCAGCGTCTTCATGCCCATGGCGCCGAGCGAAGAGGCGAAGGTGACGAGACCCGAATGGAACGGCGACAGACCGAAGCCGATCTGCATCAAGAGCGGCAGCAGGAACGGCAGCGCGCCGATGCCGAGCCGGAACAGGAAGCCGCCGAACACGGCGGCGCGCAGCGTCGGCAGCTTCAGAAGCGAGAAGTCGAGCACCGGCGAGCCGGTGCGCCGGGCGTGAATGACGTAGAGTGTCATCGAGATCGCGCCGCCCGCGATCAGCGCGGCGACGGTGCTCCACGGCAGCAGGTTGAGACCGGCAACCGACAGGCCGAAGGCGATGCCGGCGAGGCCGATGCCTGCGAGCACCATGCCGTAGAGGTCGAACGGCTCGCGCTCCTCGCTCTTGATCGGGTCGATGAAGCGCAGCGCCATGAAGATGCCGAGCAGCCCGATCGGGATGTTGATCAGGAAGATCCAGTGCCAGGACGCGTAGGTCGTGATGAAGCCGCCGAGCGGCGGCCCGATCACGGGACCGATCAGGGCAGGGACCGTCACCCAGGCCATGGCGTTGACCAGCGCGCTCTTGTCGACCGAGCGCAGCAGCACGAGGCGCCCGACCGGCGTCATCATCGCCCCGCCCATGCCTTGCAAAACGCGCGCGAACACGAAATCGGTGACCGAGGAGGAGAGCGCGCAGCCGACCGAGCCGACCATGAATACGCCGACGGCGATCGCGAACACCATGCGCGCGCCGAAGCGGTCGGCGGTCCAGCCGCTCGCCGGGATGAACACCGCAAGCGACAGCAGATAGGACGTGATCGCGAGCTTCAGCGTCAGCGGGCTGGTGCCGATATCGGCCGCGATTGCCGGCAGCGAGGTGGCGATCACCGTCGAATCCATGTTCTCCATGAAAAGCGCGGTGGCCACGATCAGCGGAATGACGCGTTGCTTGTCGACCATGACGGATTGGTAATGAAAATCGGAAGGAAGGGTGGAATTGCGGCTTATCACCGCCACTGGTCCCCGACCATTGCGGATCGACGCATAGCACCTAAGTCCGGCGTAACAACGGTGTGACCTCTCTCCAGGGTTGCGTGTCGCGCTCCTTCGTCATTCCGGGGCGCGCCACTTGGCGCGAGCCCGGAATCCATTGGGCCGCAGGGACCGCTGCGGGATGGATTCCGGGCTCGCGACGTCGTCGCGCCCCGGAATGACGAGGAGGGGCTGCCCCCGGCTATTCCACGCTGAACTGGCCAAAAAAGCCTGTGCATGGCTGGCCGGCGGTCCGAATTGCTTTGATTCGTCACGCGGCCGTGCTATCGACCCGCGTCAACCCCACCGATGGGCTCCGATTCTCAAGGCGATGCCGCAAGGTACGCCGAGGGCGGCGCTCATCCATAGCTATTTGCGGCAGGGCCGCGGAAGGAGTTGGCACATGGCCACGGTGCAACAAGGCATTCGCGAAGCCTTTACGTTCGACGACGTGCTGCTGAAGCCGGGCCTGTCGGACGTCATGCCGGGCGAGGTCGACATCCGCTCCCGCGTCACCCGCGCCATACCGCTCAACATCCCGATCATGGCCTCCGCCATGGACACCGTTACCGAAGCCCGCATGGCGATCGCGATGGCGCAGGCCGGCGGCCTCGGCGTCATCCACCGCAATTTCGATCCCGAAGGGCAGGCCGCGCAGGTGCGGCAGGTCAAGCGCTACGAGTCCGGCATGGTGGTGAACCCGCTCACCATCAGCCCCGAGGCCTCGCTCGAGGACGCGCTCAAGCTGATGAGCGATCACGGCATCTCCGGCATTCCCGTCGTCACCGGCGCCGGCAAGTCCACGCCGGGCAAGCTGGTCGGCATCCTCACCAACCGCGACGTGCGCTTTGCCACCGACCGCCGGCAAAAAGTCTCCGAGCTGATGACGCATGAAGGTCTCGTCACGGTGCGCGAGAATGTCAGCCAGGACGAGGCGCGGCGGATGCTGCACCAGCATCGCATCGAGAAGCTGCTCGTCGTCGACGAGCAATATCGCTGCGTCGGCCTCATCACCGTCAAGGACATGGAGAAGGCGGTCGCCCATCCGCTCGCCTGCAAGGATGCCCAGGGGCGCCTGCGCGTCGCCGCCGCCACCACCGTCGGCGACACCGGCTTCGAGCGCACCGAGCGGCTGATCGATGCCGGCGTCGACCTCGTCGTCGTCGACACCGCGCACGGTCATTCCCGTCATGTGCTGCATGCCGTGAACCGCATCAAGCGTCTCTCCAACTCCGTTCAGGTCGTTGCCGGCAACGTTGCTACCACCGAGGGCACGCAGGCCCTGATCGATGCTGGCGCCGACTGCATCAAGGTCGGCATCGGCCCGGGCTCGATCTGCACCACGCGCATCGTCGCCGGCGTCGGCGTTCCCCAGCTCACCGCGATCATGGATGCGGTGGAAGCGGCGAAGAAGGCCGACATTCCCGTCATCGCCGACGGCGGCATCAAGTTCTCCGGCGACCTCGCCAAGGCGCTCGCCGCGGGGGCCGACATCGCGATGGTCGGCTCGCTACTGGCCGGTACCGACGAGACGCCCGGTGAAGTGTTTTTGTGGCAGGGCCGTTCCTACAAGGCCTATCGCGGCATGGGCTCGGTCGGCGCGATGGCGCGCGGATCTGCCGATCGCTACTTCCAGCAGGACATCAAGGACACGCTCAAGCTCGTGCCTGAAGGCATCGAGGGCCAGGTGCCCTACAAGGGCCCGGTCGGCAACGTCATGCACCAGCTTGCCGGTGGCCTGCGCGCCGCGATGGGCTATGTCGGCGCAAAGGACATGAAGGACCTGCACGACAAGGCCCAGTTCGTCCGCATCACCGGCGCCGGCCTGCGCGAAAGCCACGTCCACGATGTCACCATCACGCGCGAGAGCCCGAACTATCCGGGCGGGGGCTAGTTACTCCGCTCTCGTGCCCCGGACGCAGCGCAGCACCTCTTCGGTGATGCGCTGCAGAGCCGGGGCCCATGTCTCGGCATTTTGCCGTGTCGCTTTCTGGGTCCCGGCTCTGCGCAGCAACGCTGCGCGTCCGGGACACGAGAGCTGCGCGCGACGAAACGCCATCACGCGTCACCGCTTTTGTATTGACGCAGCTACCTCCCTCCGCTTCCGTTCACGTCGAAAGACAATCAGGAGGAAGCCATCATGTCCCAAGCCAAGCGCATCGTTCTCGCCGCGCGTCCCGTCGGTGAGCCCAAGCCGTCTGATTTCCGTATCGAGGAATTCGCTGTCCCGGCGCCTGCGGCAGGCGAAGTCCTGCTGCGCACGATCTGGCTCTCGCTCGATCCCTATATGCGCGGGCGCATGAGTGATGGTCCGTCCTATGCTGCGCCGGTGCCGGTCGGCGGCGTGATGGAAGGCGAGGCGGTGAGCGAGGTTGCGGCCTCCAACAATCCGGATTTCGCCAAGGGCGACATCGTCCGTGCACGGACCGGCTGGCAGACGCATGCGATCTCGAACGGCAAGGGCCTGATCAAGGTCGATCCGAAGCTCGGTCCGATCTCGACCTCGATCGGCGTGCTCGGCATGCCCGGCATGACTGCGTATACGGGCCTGCTCGACATCGGCAAGCCGCAAGCAGGCGAGACCGTCGTGGTCGCGGGTGCCTCCGGTGCGGTCGGCTCGGCGGTGGGGCAGATCGCGAAGATCAAGGGCGCACGCGCGGTCGGCATTGCCGGCGGCAAGGACAAGTGCGCCTACGTGGTGAAGGAGCTCGGCTTCGATGCCTGCATCGATCACCGCGATCCCGATTTGGCCGCCAAGCTGAAGGAGGCCTGTCCGAAAGGTATCGACGTCTATTTCGAGAATGTCGGCGGCGCCGTGTTCGAGGCGGTGTTCCCCCTGCTCAATCCGTTCGCGCGTGTGCCGGTGTGCGGCCTGATCGCGCACTACAACGACACCGAAGCCAAGGCGCCGAAATGGGCCGCATCGATGATGCGAGCGACGCTGACGAAGCGGCTGACCTTCCGCGGCTTCATTGTCTCCGACTTCGCCTCGCGCCATGGCGACTTCCTGCGCGACATGTCCTCTTGGGTCCGCGACGGCAAGGTCAAGTACAAGGAGTTCGTCACCGAGGGCCTGGAAAGCGCGCCCGGCGCCTTCATGGGCCTCTTGAAGGGCGCTAATTTCGGCAAGCAGCTGGTCCGGGTCGGGCCGGACAAGGCCTAGCGCGACAGGGACTGGGACTCCCGTGGCTCGGGAGCCACATGCCGCCCCGGGATAGTTAAGAAAGAGTCACCAAATGGTCACACCTGCCCGCAAAAGCCGCAGGTGTGACCGGCTGTTCATTGACGGGATCGCGAAGGCATTGAATCATCGGGCATATTTTAGGTGCTGCGATGTTAGAGATCAGTGTTTTCTGCGTTATCCTGCTTGCTGCCGGCTATTGGCTGGCCATGTTCGTCATGGGCCGCCACGACGACGTCATCCATGGCAAGTTCGTCCATGTCGACGAGGAGGGCGATCTGACGCGCCCCTCGATGCCGGCACCGCCCCCGCCATTCCCGAAGCGCCCGGTCAAGGCCGTGCAGCCCGCCAGGCAGCCGCCTGCCAATGATCTCGCGGCCAAGCCGGTGAACAGCGAGGCGCTGCAATCCTTGCTCGCTGCGATCCAGCAGGACCTCAAGAGCGTCGCCTGAGCGGATCAGCGCGCCTTAATGCTCGCCGCCCATCTGGACGAGCAGCTCCTCGATGTCGACATCGACCTGGCCCGCGGCCCTGACGTGGCGGACCTCGAAACCGTCGGGCCGGAAGCGGTATTCGACCAGCCCGACTTCCTTGATCGCGATCCGGTCCTGGCGCTGATCGTTGATGACGAAGCCGGCCGACGGCGCCCAGACATGGCGGGTGTGGCGCCAGGTGAAGTCGCGCCGCTGGTGCACGTGGCCGCTGGCGATGAGGCGCAGGTCGATCGTCCCGAGCATCTCGATCAGCCGTGCCCGTGCCGGCTGCGGCACGTAGCGGATCGCGGTCTCCGGCGTCTCGGGATCGTCGGGCAGGTTGAGAAACACCGGCTTGTGAAGGAACAGTGCGACCGGCCTGCCGTTCGTGCGCGCGATCTGTTGCGACAGCCAGTCGAACTGCTCGACCTCGAAGGCGAGCCCGGAATTCATCACCAGCGAGTTGAGGCCGATGAAGCGCCAGCCTCCAGCCTCGAATGACCAATGGTCTTCGCCGATGAGGTCGCAGAATTGCCGGCGATGCGCTTCCGTGACCGGCGGCTTCGGCGCCGGGCCAACCGCGGTCGGATTGTCGCCGATGTCGTGATTGCCGGGGAGGTAACGGCAGTCGACGGGCAGGGCGTCGTGCAGGTCTTTTGCGAAGACGACATCGTCGCGGCCGGTCGGCCCGTCGAAGGCGACGTCGCCGGTGTTGATGACGAGATCGGGCCGGTTGCCGTCGATATGTTCGCTGATCGCCTGGAAGTTGGCGATCAGGCCGGGGAAGCGCCGGCCGAGATGGGTGTCGGAAATCTGCGTCAGGCGAAATTCGGACATGCGATCACCGTACCCGTGCTTGCGCGTCGGAACGATGACGGCGCGGGATGGATCGCAGGCGAACAAAGTTTAAAGCACGCGGTAGCGGATCGTGTAGGCGTCCTGCGGCGCGACGGTGTCGGCGAGCGGCGAGGCGATGCGGTCGGCGAGGTGCCAGGGACCGAACTCGACGGAGCGATGCGGCTCGGCGGGCAGGCGGAGGCGGAACTCGAAAATGCCCTTGCCCGGCAGGTTTACGACCAGCACGCGGTCCGCGGTGCGGTGGTTGAGCACGACCGCGCCGCGCAGCAGCGCGCGGCCATCCGAGAGGTCGCGCACGCCGTCGACCAGCGCCAGCGTCTGGTTGCGGTCGGTATGCAGCTCGATCTGGCTGTCGGTCACCGCCGTCAGCATCGCCCGGGGCATGCGGATTTCGAACTCGACGGCGGGCTTGGACGGATTGAGACCGAGATAGGCGAGCGCGGCGTGGCGCATGTCGTAGACGG
The DNA here is from genome assembly GCF_028128835.1 of Bradyrhizobium sp. CCBAU 65884. Classification (NCBI taxonomy): domain Bacteria; kingdom Pseudomonadati; phylum Pseudomonadota; class Alphaproteobacteria; order Hyphomicrobiales; family Nitrobacteraceae; genus Bradyrhizobium; species Bradyrhizobium sp. CCBAU 65884. The sequence goes on from NZ_LBJU01000122.1 coordinate 115,344, forward strand.
CGAAGGCGAACAGGGCAGTGGCGGCCAGAGCGGCGAGGCCATGCCTGACGACGTCGCGCGAGGTTCGGTAGCTCAGGCGAAAGTAGACCGTCATCGCCAGCGCGACCGCAAGCGCCATCGCGATACCTGAGAGGGCCGACATCAGGATACCGAGCTGGCCGTCGGCGGATTCAGTCCAGAGGCTGGACAGGGTGGTCATGGCGCCATCTCGCCTCTATCTCGCCTTGGGCTCCCGAAAAGGAGCCGAAATCGCTTTAACTATCGGTGGTTGGTCGCAAGACCGGGAACGCCGGTTCAACTGGTTGATTGTCAGGACGAGGAGCGGCGGCTAATGACGGTTCGCGGCGTTCCGCCTTACGGGAAAGTTCCGATGTCCGTCCAAATGGTCCTGCTCCCTGTCTTCGTGCAGGTCGGCCTTACCTTCGCGCTTCTGATCGGCATGGTGTTCGCGCGCCGCAAGACGCTGGTCTCCGGCGAGACCAGCATCCGCGACATTGCACTCGGCGAGCCGAACTGGCCGAAGGGCGCCACACAGATCGCCAATTGCTACCGCAACCAGTTCGAGCTGCCGGTCCTGCTCTACGTCCTGATCGCGCTGGCGCTGCCCTTGCGCCATGCCGATCTCTTCATCGTGCTGATGTCCTGGGTGTTCGTGGTGACGCGCTTTGCCCATGCCGGCGTGTTCGTCTCCTCGAACGATCTCGGACGGCGCTCCACGGTCTGGCTCGCCGGCGTCCTCGTGCTGCTGGCGATGTGGATCTACTTCGCACTGAAAATGCTCTTGTTGATCTGACTCTTGCGAGTCCGATTTCATCTGAAAGATTCAAATGACTCCCGCTGCCCGGCTGTCCGCAGCCATCGAACTGATCGACACCATCGAGAAGGACCGCGTGCCCGCGGCCAAGGCGCTGAAGGAGTGGGGCACCGCGCACCGCTTTGCCGGCTCGGGCGACCGCGCCGCCATTGCCGGTCTGGTCTGGGACGTGCTGCGCCGCTACGCCTCGAGCGCGTTCCTGATGGAGTCCGGTACCGCGCGTGCCAGGTTGATCGGCATGCTCCGGCTCGAGCGCGACATGGACACGGCCACGATGGGCGCCTTGTTCGACGGCAGCCGCTTTGCGCCGGCGCCGCTGACCGAGGCGGAAGCGGCCGCGCTCGCCTCGCGGTCCCTGAAGGACGCGCCGGCCGCGATCGCCGGCGACTATCCCGAATGGCTGGATCCGCACCTGGCAAAAGTGTTCGGCGAGGACCGTGCCGCGGAGGCGGCCGCGATGGCGAGCCGGGCACCGCTCGACCTGCGCGTCAACACGCTAAAATCCAACCGCGACAAGGCGCTGCAGTCGCTTGCTCATCTTCATGCGAAACCGACGCCTTGGTCGGCAACGGGCCTGCGCATCGCGCTTTCGGCCGATGCACGCAACCCCGGGATCCAGGCCGAGGAGGATTTCATCAAGGGCGCCATTGAAGTGCAGGATGAGGGATCGCAGCTGGCGGCCCAGTTCACCGCGGCAAAGCCCGGCGAGCAGGTGATCGACCTCTGCGCCGGCGCGGGCGGCAAGACGCTGGCGCTCGCCGCCCTGATGCAGGGCAAGGGCCGGCTGATCGCGACCGACAGCGACAAGCGCCAGCTCGCGCCGATCCACGAGCGGCTGTCGCGCGCCGGCGTCCACAATGCCGATGTCCGCACACCCAAGGGCGAGGCCGATCCGCTGGCCGATATCAGCGCAACGGCCGACCTCGTCGTGATCGACGCGCCCTGCACGGGAACCGGAACCTGGCGCCGCAACCCCGATGCCAAATGGCGCATGCGCCCGGGCGCGCTGGAGATTCGCCTGCGCGACCAGGCCGAGGTGCTGGAGCGCGCGGTGCCGCTGGTGAAGCCGGGCGGCCGCATTGCCTACATCACCTGCTCGGTGCTGTCGGAAGAGAACGGCGAGCAGGTGAGGGCATTCGTCGCGCGCCATCCCGAGTTCGCGGCCGTGCCGCCCGAGCAGACCGCGAGCGTGCTGTGGGACAAGGCGGAGGCGTTTGGGGAGGCCGCGCTGCAGTCGCCCGAGGGCTGGCTGATGACGCCGCGGCGGACCGGGACGGACGGGTTCTTCGTGTCGGTGTTGAAGAAGGCGGGCTGACAATACTCCGCCGTCATTCCGGGGCGCCCGCAGGGCGAGCCCGGAATCCATCGCGCGGCAGTCTCTGCGGTCCAATGGATTCCGGGCTCTCGCTTCGCGAGCCCCGGAATGACGGGGAGCCAAAAACAAAAACCCCGCAGACCGGATCCCGGTCGCGGGGCTTTCATTTTTCTAACGTTCTGCCGGTACGTCCGTGGTCAGAACGCTGCGTAGGCATTAGCCGACGCGGAGATTGTCAGCCGAGGACTTGCCGCTGCGACGATCGGCGACGATGTCGAACGAGACCTTCTGACCCTCGTTGAGGGAGGAGAGGCCGGCGCGCTCGACGGCGCTGATGTGCACGAACACGTCCTTCTGGCCGTCGTCCGGCTGGATGAAACCATAACCCTTTTGGGTGTTGAACCACTTCACGGTGCCCATAGCCATGGGAATTTCCTTTAGTTAGTTAGATTGAGTACGCACGCGGACCGGTACGCAGCATTGCGCCCATAATCCCTGATGAGTCGATGTTTGGAGAATTCATCTGAAGCGTGCGCGCCCGTCAGCAACGAAGCGAAGCGGCCCAGTCGTTCGGCCAAGTATCGATGATCACAATATAGCGAGAATTTGGGGCCAGTTCAAGGCACCACCCGTGGCTCGGCACGTCGCGCGACTTTGCTATTTTGCGGTGCAAATTAACCGCCCGGCGGATCTCAGTCCACGATGAAAAGGGTCGCTCCGGTCGCGGTCGAGGACCGGTGGGCGGCGTCGCCGTAGTCCGAGACCTGGTAGCTCATCCCGGCCGTGAGCTTGAATTTGCGCCCGTCGCGCAGCTCGCTGTCGAGCTCGCCCTTGAGCACGTAGAGCACGTGGCCGCGATCGCACCAATGGTCGGCCAAATAGCCCGGCGAATACTCGACCATCCGCACCCGGAGATCGCCGATGTTGAGCGTGCGCCAAATGGCCTCGCCATGCTCGCCGGGGTGTGTGGTCGGGCTGACCTTGCTCCAGTCGGTGACGGTGAACGGGGAGGTGGGAAGCTTCATGAGGGAGGTCCTGAATTGGGGGCGATGCAACAAACTTCGTCATTGCGAGGAGCCCTTGCGACGAAGCAATCCAGGAATGTATCCGCGGAAAGATTCTGGATTGCTTCGCTGCGCTCGCAATTACGGGGATAGACTAGTGCACCAAATGGTTCGCCGAGCCCTGCACGATCAGCCCCGCATCATTCACCCGCAGATATTCGCAGATCTTCTTGCCGCGCTCGTTCGCGTAGAACACCACGACGCTATCGGGGCTGACGAACAGCTCGATCAGCGAAAAATGCAGCTCCGGCAGCAGCCCAAGCGCCTTGCCCCAGTAGGCCCGCAAGGCGTCCTTGCCGCGCAACGTTCCGCTGGCATCGAACCCCAGCGCCGGAATGCGGTCCGAGGTCATCACGACGGCCTCGTCATAGAGCGCGAGCACGCGTTCGAGATCGCGCGCGTTCCAGGCCTCGACCCAGGTCCGGCCGAGCTCGGCAAGCGTTGACGGCTGATGATGCTGCGGCATGGCGTTCTCCCTGATAGGCCCTGTTTGAAGAGCGGGGCATATTAGGTCAATGATACTGACCTATATCCGCCTTGTCCATGCCCAAAGAAGAATGTGGGCGCGCGGCCCGCGCGGTTGCGGGAAAAGCCCCCGTCGCGTATCTGCTGGCCATGACAGCAGCACAGAACGACCGCTCCGCGTCGACGCCCTCGGTGGCCTCGGCGCACGACAAGATTCTCATCGTCGACTTCGGCAGCCAGGTGACGCAGCTGATCGCGCGTCGCGTGCGTGAGGACGGCGTCTATTGCGAGATCGTCCCGTTCAACAAGGCCGAAGCCGCCTTCAACGAGATGAAGCCGAAGGCGGTGATCCTCTCGGGCGGTCCCGAGTCGGTCCACGAGGCCGGCTCGCCTCGCGCCCCGCAAGCGATCTTCGATTCCGGCGTGCCCGTGATGGGCATCTGCTACGGCCAGATGACCATGGCGGCTCAGCTCGGGGGCGAGGTCGAGGGCGGTCATCACCGCGAATTCGGCCGCGCCGATGTCGAGGTGAAGGCGCCGAGCAAGCTGTTCGAGGACGTCTGGTCGTCAGGCGGCAAGAACCAGGTCTGGATGAGCCATGGCGACCGCATCACCAAGATGCCGCCGGGCTTCTCCGTCGCCGGCACCTCGCCGAACGCGCCGTTCGCAATCATCCAGGACGAGACGCGCAAATATTACGGCCTGATGTTCCACCCCGAAGTGGTGCACACGCCCGACGGCGCGAAACTGATCCGCAACTTCGTGCGCAAGATCGCAGGGCTCACCGGCGACTGGACCATGCGCGCCTTCCGCGAGGAGGAGATCGCAAAAATCCGCGCCCAGGTCGGCAAGGGCAAGGTGATCTGCGGCCTCTCCGGCGGCGTCGATTCCGCGGTCGCGGCCGTGCTGATCCACGAAGCCATCGGCGAGCAGCTGACGTGCGTGTTCGTCGATCACGGCCTGCTCCGCCTCGACGAGGCCAAGACCGTGGTCGACCTGTTCCGCCACCACTACAACATCCCGCTCGTGCACGTGGATGCGTCCAAGCAGTTCCTCGGCGAGCTCGAAGGCGTCACCGATCCCGAAACCAAGCGCAAGACCATCGGCCGCCTCTTCATCGAGGTGTTCGAGCAGGAGGCCAAGAAGATCGGCGGCGCCGACTTCCTGGCGCAAGGCACGCTCTACCCCGACGTGATCGAGAGCGTCTCCTTCACCGGCGGCCCCTCGGTGACGATCAAGTCGCACCACAATGTCGGCGGTCTGCCCGAGCGCATGAACATGAAGCTCGTCGAGCCCCTGCGCGAGCTGTTCAAGGACGAGGTGCGCAAGCTCGGCCGCGAACTCGGCCTGCCCGAGATCTTCGTCGGCCGCCATCCGTTCCCGGGCCCGGGCCTCGCCATCCGCTGCCCCGGCGACATCACCCGCGACAAGCTCGACATCCTGCGCAAGGCCGACGCCGTCTACATCGACCAGATCCGCAAGCACGGCCTCTACGACGAGATCTGGCAGGCTTTTGCCGTGCTGCTCCCGGTGAAGACGGTGGGCGTCATGGGCGACGGCCGCACCTACGACTACGTCGTGGGCCTGCGCGCGGTCACCTCAACCGACGGCATGACCGCGGACTTCTACCAGTTCGACATGAAGTTCCTGGGCGAGACTGCCACGCGCATCATCAACGAGGTGAAGGGCGTGAATAGGGTGGTGTACGACGTGACCAGCAAGCCGCCCGGGACGATTGAGTGGGAGTAGGGGGTGCCTATTCAATCTCAAGCGCTTCGGGGAGGCGGCGTCGCTTAGATCATGGGATTTGGGGTATTCATCCATCGATCGGACTCGATCTACGATGACAGCCCCGCTGAACAATATCAATTTCCCAGCCAGTATCTTCGCCGCGTTGAAGCCTGCGTCGGTGATTGGATAATCTACTACGAACCGAGCAAGGTCGCTGAGACGCGGGGCTACTTTGCGATTGCGCGGGTTCAGCAGGTTGTTCCCGACACAGGTACTTCGGGAATGTATTTGGCTATGATCGAACCCGGAAGTTACCTCGATTTCGCCAATCCGGTCCCCTTCAACGGGCCAACTGGTCCCGTAGAGCGCGGCGTCCTGAATGAGCAGGGACGAATTTCAGGACGCGCTCAGTCTGCAGTCCGTCCAATCTCCCCCGGCGACTTCAACAGAATATGTGAACTTGGTTTGGCGGAGAATGCGCCGCTGTTGCCGCGACGCGATGACGATGTCCGTCCACTCGACCTTAACGAGGAGGCGGTGCCGTTCAGATTCGAACAGCAGCGCGAGCGTATTAGCGTGACGGTATCTAGGATTTTGCGCGATCGAGTCTTCCGTCGCGTCGTGCTTCGCGCCTACGATGAGCGTTGTGCCATCACCGGGCTAAAGCTTATCAATGGAATGGGGCGTGCCGAGGTCGCAGCCGCTCACATACGACCGGTCGAGGCGCGTGGACCTGACATCATTAGCAATGGCATCGCACTTTGTGGTACCGCGCATTGGATGTTCGATCGCGGCCTCATTAGCCTGGCGGACGATTTGAAGATATTGATCTCGCGCCAGACAAACGATCCGGACGGCGCGCGATCAATCATCAATAAGACGGGGCACGCACTTGCGCCGCGGCGAATATCAGATCGCCCACACCCGCACTTCCTGAAATGGCATCGCGAACATTGCTTCAAGCAATAGGGAAAGCGAGCGAGGTCAACGCGTAGGATGGGCACTTACCGCGGCGCCAACCCCGCGCCGTTTTGAAGCGCCAGCAGCCCGACGCAGAAGATCGCGGCGCCGACCAACAGCACCACCGGGACCAGGTACGGCGACGAGACGATCTCGAGCACCGGAAATGCCTTGTCTGAAACGAACCGCCTGTAGGCTACCCATGTGGTTGCGACGAGGGGCGTCAGGGCGACGATGATGTAGACAGCTCCGAGGATCCAGCCAAAGGCCGTCAGGTCCTTGGATCGGGTGGCCTCTCCTGCAAAGCCAAGCGCGGCAACTGAGATGAAGGCACTCAGCGCGCTGACGACAAGCTCGGCAGCCACGACGACGATCGAGACAGTTACATTCATTCCTGGATTCCGTTTGAGAATGGGACGTTCTTGAGGGGGCGTCCGTGATTCATCCTGTGCGTGCAGCCTCGTAGCATCGGTACTGAGGTAACGCCAGCGCAAGCGCGCCCTGGCCTCGTCAGCGCCGGTTGAAGTCCTTGAGGTCGAGGATGAAGCGCGCGACGTCAGGCGCGCTCAAAGTGTGCGGCGGAACCCATCGTGCTCGATGGCGAGGTGACGGTCGCATGCCGTAATATAAGTATTTACTTATATAAGCCTATGCCGATATTCCTTCCCGAAATCAAAGGGAGGTCCGGGATGGAGATCGACGTTGCCAGGGTGTTGGGGCTTGTCACGCGTTCGGTGCGCAATTTTGAGAAGGACGGGAAGGCGGCCAGTGCGGTCACCTTGACGCGGCTCTACGACACCAGCGTCGACGATCTCTGGGATGCGGTGACGAGCAGGGAACGCATCCCGCGCTGGTTTCTGCCGGTCGAGGGAGACCTCCAGCTCGGCGGAAGATATCAGCTCAAGGGCAATGCGGGCGGCACCATCACGGCCTGTGCGCCGCCAACCCATTTTGCGGCGACGTGGGAATTTGCAGGCGCGGTGAGCTGGATCGACGTCACGCTGGCGGCAGAACGGAGCCAGGCGCGCTTGACGCTTGAGCACAGCGCGATGATCGAGGATCATTGGAATCAGTTCGGTCCAGGTGCGGTCGGCATCGGTTGGGACCTCGCCATTGCCGGGCTCGAGCGATACGTTGCGACGGGGGCATCGGTCGACCACGAGACGGCCGAGGCGTGGATGGGCTCGCCCGAGGGCAAGGAATTCATGACCGGGAGCGGCGAGTTGTGGCGCGCAGCGCATGTCGTGAGCGGGGTGGATGCGGCCTCGGCGAAGCAGCGCTCGGACCGCACCATTGCCTTCTATCGCGGCGAGATGCCGCCTGACATCGCGCACCCCGGCACAGGAAGCTGATGCACGTCTTCGAAGTCCTCGCCGATCCCGTGCGCCGACGCATCCTCGAACTGCTCGCCCCGGGAGAGATGGCCTCCGGGGAGGTCGTCGAGGCGATCGGCGCCGAGTTCGGCATCACGCAAGCCGCCGTGTCGCAGCACCTGAAGGTGCTGCGCGAGAGCGGCTTTGCGACCGTTCGGGCGCAAGCGCAACGACGCCTCTACTCGGTCGACGTGGCCGGACTTCAGGCAGTGGATGCGTGGGTCGGTCGGTTCAGGACTTTCTGGGAGCCGAAGCTCGACGCGCTGGCGACGGAAATCGCGCGCGGCAAGCGGGAGCGGCGCAATGCGCCGCTGACCAAGCGGAGCGGCAAGAGGGCCTGAGAGCCGTGCCGGACCCGAAACGTCTCACTCATGCGCCTCCTGCCAATGTGGATAGGTGACGTAGGCCGTGACGGCGCCTTGCTCGTGCGAGCGGATGGTGACCTTCTCGCCCTTGGGCATGTAGATGATCTCGCCGGGGCCTGCCGTGACGGTGCCGGCTTCACTCGACACCGATAGCTTGCCCTCCAGCACGAGCATGACATCGTCCACGGCGAGCTTTTCATCGAGGCTCTGGTTCGGCGCATAGCGGCCGTATCCGATGGTGATCGGGCCGCCGTGGCGCCGGTCGATCACATTGCCTGCGAAAATGTCTCCGTCCTGCCCGGGCGAGCGCTCGAACGGCGCGTCTGCCACGGCAAACTTGCGAACCTTCATGGGAATCCTTCCGTTCTGCGCCTGAGTTGACAGGGTGGAACGGTAGACGCCTGACGCCGGTGTTTGTTCAACATCGCCGCGGGGCGGTTTGACGCAGCGCTCGCAGCGCCATCCATCAAGGGGCGCGATGTCCAGATTGTCGCACGCTGCGCATACGGGATCGGAGTCGCAACAATGCCACAGTCGCGACGAGACGACATTCCTTAGACCCATTCAATTTCGCTTCCTCGTTTCCGTGTGCCCATAAGTCCGTGTCTGATTTTTTGCTCACCGGGGATTGGAATGCTGAGTTTGAATGCCGTGAGGCATGGTTTTCTCGCGACCTGCAGTTTGTTCGTGTTGGATGCAGGACTTGACGGCAAGAGTTACGCTCAATCTCAGCTACCGCCAGTGACGGTCGATGCTCCAAAGCCGCAGCAGGCCCGCCGCGCGCAGTCCGCGCGGCCCGGTGCTGCAAGCGAGATGCGACGATCGGTGCGGCGGCCGAATCCGCGCAGGGAGGCGCAGATTGCTGCAGCAGCTCCGGTGTCGGCCACGACTCTTCAGAGCGCGATGGGTCCGGTCCAGGGCTTCGTCGCAACGCGCAGCGCAACCGGCACCAAGACGAATACGCCGCTGATCGAGACGCCGCAGTCCGTCTCGGTCGTGACGCAGGACCAGATCCGCGACACCGGCGCACGAACCGTCGGCGAGGCGTTGGCCTACACCGCCGGCGTGCAGACGCAGCCTTACGGCTTCGACCCGCGTTATGATCAGTTTCTGATCCGGGGCTTTGCGGCCAACCAGTACGGCAATTATCGGGACGGCTTGCGGCAGGGCAACGGCTCGTTCGCCTATTTCCGCAACGAGCCCTATGGCGCCGAGCGCATCGAGGTGATGCGCGGTCCGTCGTCCGTGCTGTACGGTGCCAATGAAGCCGGTGGCATGGTGAACTATGTGAGCAAGATGCCGCTCGACAAGCGGCTCAACGAGGTTGGCCTCGATATCGGCAATTTCGATCGCTATCAGGGACGTTTCGACTTCAGCGGACCGAGCCTTGATAACGACAAGCTGCTCTATCGCTTCACCGGGCTGGTGCGCGACAGCGGCACGCAGATTCCCGGGACGTGGGACGACCGCGTGTTCTTCGCCCCGAGCGTGACCGCCAAGCTGAACGAGGATACGACGCTGACCGTGCTGGCCGAGTACGAGCGCAGCAAGACGTCGATGTGGCCGTATTACCTTCGCAACCCGGTGACCGGCGTGGTCACCAATATTCGTCTCGGCGATCCCGCATTCGACGCGCTCACGCAGTGGCAGGCCTCGGTCGGTTACAGGCTCGAGCATCGCTTCAACGAGGCATTGGCGTTCCGGCAGCATGTCCGGCTCGGACATGTGTCGTTCGAGGGCAACATGGTCGATGCGCTCGGTTTGTCGCCGGATGGCCGCACCCTCAACCGCTACGCGGCGACCTTCCGTGAGCGGCTGAACACATTCAACGTCGACAACCAGATCGAGACCAAGCTGGCCACCGGTCCGATCAAGCATACGGTCCTCGCGGGTGTTGATTATTTCCGGCAAAGCACGACGCTGGACTATTATGCCGGCTTGGCGCCGTCGCTCGATCTGACCAATCCGGTTTACGGCAGTTCGGCGCCGACGATGCCTCTGGGGCTCATGAGCACCAACAGCCAAACGCTCGGCCAGGTCGGGCTTTACGCACAAGACCAGATGGCGTGGGGCGGCTGGCGGCTGACCGTCGGCGGCCGGCAGGATTTTGCCGAGCTCTCGAACCGCAACGACCTGACGGGTGTGACGAGCAACAGCGAGCCAAGCAAGTTCACCGGCCGCGCCGGATTGTTGTATCTGTTCGAGTCGGGGCTTGCCCCCTATGTGAACTATGCGACATCGTTTCTGCCGCTAACCGGCACGACGGCACCCCAGCGCGGCGGTACACCATTCGCGCCAACGACGGGTGAATCGTTTGAAGCCGGTATCAAGTATCAGCCGCTTGGCTGGAACAGTTACTTCACCGCGACCTGGTTCAACCTCACCAAGGACAACGTGTTGACCATCGATCCGGCCTTTCCGACTTTTTCGGTGCAGACCGGTCAGGTTCGTTCCCGCGGCGCCGAGCTCGAGGCCGTGCTGTCGCTGGCCGAGGGTCTCAAAGGTGTCGCGTCCTACAGCTATACCGATGCCATCGTGACGCGCAGCAATGGCCTTGATCTCGGCAAGGTGCCGATCGGCGTGCCGTTGCAGCAGGCGGCGATCTTCCTCGATTACACCTGGCAGAATGGCCTGCTTGCAGGCTTTGGCGTCGGTGCCGGTGCGCGATGGATCGGGCAGACCTGGGCGGACGAGGTCAATACGATCAGGAATCCGGCCGTCACGGCGTTTGATGCGGGCGTGCATTACGACTATCGCGGCATGCGCTTGGCTCTGAATGCGCGCAATCTGTCGGATGAGCGCGTTCCGATCTGCAATGGTGGGACCTGCGCGTTCACGCAGGGACGGACCGTGCTGGGGAGCGCGACAGCGCGGTGGTGAGCAGGGCTGGCGCTGCCGCCGATCCGATGGGCGCGCAGGGACCCGGCGCAAACGTCGGATGTCCGTCACGTTCGGCCGTGATACGACATCTGCATCGTCCTTTCCGGAGCCAGCCTGCATGTCCACTGCGACCGCCTTCAGCCAACAGCCCGCAACCGCCGCCGAGACCGATCCCGAGACCCTCGGCTGGATGAAGGGCTTTCCGCCGGCGCCGGATCGCACCATCACCTTCCAGGACGGCTCGTTCCGCAGCTTTCCCGAGCTGCGCTGGGCGTGGAGCAATGTCCGGCAGCTGGTGCCGACGGTGAACGTCTGGCGCGGGGCAGGGCCGATGTCGGTGCTGCCGCGCGAGGACCATGACATCGGCGCGGTCGCCTCGACCACGATGGACGGCCGGCCCATGACCTTCGCAAAGATGCTGGAGGAGACCTATGCGGACGGCATCGCCGTGCTGCATCGGGGCAAGCTGATCTATGAGCGCTATTTCGGCGCGTTGAAGCCGCACAAGCCGCATATCGGGATGTCGGTGACGAAGTCGTTCACCGGCGTGCTGGCCGGCATTCTGGTGGCCGAGGGCAGGATCGATCCGCAGACACCCGTCACGGACTATGTGCCGGAGCTGAAGGCGAGCGCGTTTGGCGACGCGCGCGTGCACGAGGTCATGGATATGACCACGGGCCTCGCATACACCGAAGTTTACACCGACAAGAATTCGGCCGTGTGGGGATTGCGGCGCGCCAACGGCATGGCGCCGATCGAGCCCGATTATGACGGCCCGACCACCATTTTCGATTTCCTGATGGCGCAGAAGAAGCAGGGCGAGCACGGCAAGGTCTTTGCGTACAAGACCGTCAACACCGACGTGCTGGCCTGGATCATCAGACGCGCCAGCGGCATGACGCTGTCCGATCTTCTGTCCGAGCGCATCTGGATTCCCATGGATGCGGAGGAGGACGCGTATTATCACGTCGACCGCATCGGCACCGAGAGCGGCGGTGGCGGTCTTTCCACGACACTGCGCGATCTTGCCCGCTTCGGCGAGACCATGCGCAACCATGGCCGCTTCAACGGTCGCCAGATCGTGCCTTCATCCGTGGTCGCGGACATCGCGCGCGGAGGCGACCCCGAAAAGTTCAAGCCCGCCGGCTACACCACCTTGCCCGGCGCCTCCTACCGCAACCAATGGTGGGTCAGCCACAACGCCCACGGCGCCTACATGGCGCGCGGCGTCTACGGCCAGGGCATCTATGTCGATCCGAAGGCCGAGATGGTGATCGCGCGCTACGCCTCGCATCCCGTCGCGGGCAACGCCGCCAACGATCCCGTGACGCTGCCGGCCTACATGGCGCTGGCGAAGGCGCTGATGGCGGGATAGGTGCGTAGGGCGGATTAGCCGCAAGGCGTAATCCGCCGCTGCTCGTTCAAGATGGCGGATTACGCTTCCTAATCCGCCCTACGGGCCGGCGAATGCCGCGATATCCTCTCAAACCGCAAGATCGGTCGAGCGTGTCACGGCCTTCTGCGGCTAGATGGAGCCGCCACGGAGGAGGGACGATGAAGGCGGCGCTGCAAAACTATCAGGACCGGATGCGACGGGTGCTGGATCATATCGATCGGCATCTCGACGATGATCTGGCCCTCGACGGGTTAAGCGCTGTTGCCGCGTTCTCGAAGTTTCATTTCCACCGGCAATTCACCGCGACCTTCGGGTTGTCAGTGCATCGCTATGTCCAGTTGGCCCGCATGAAGCGCGCTTCGCATCAGCTGGCCTACGGTAACGCCCTTGGCGTCACCGACATCGCGATGGATGCCGGTTACGCTACGCCTGACGCCTTCGCCCGCGCCTTTCGGCAACGGTTCGGGCAATCGCCGTCGTCGTTCCGGAAGTCTCCCGACTGGGAGCCGTGGCTTGCGGCCTTCGGGCCTCTCGATAACGCGAGGAACAAGCTCATGAAGACGTTTAGCAGTGACGACGTGACGATCCGCGATGTGCCCACCACGAAAGTGGCGATCATGGAGCATCGGGGCGACCCGGCGACGCTTGGCGCCACCATCCAGCGCTTCATCGCCTGGCGCAAGACAGCCGGCCTGCATCCCCGGACAAGTCCGACTTTCAATGTCTGGCGTTCCGAGCGGCGTCCTTCATCGCCTGCCGATTACAGCGTGGACCTTTGTGTCGGCGCCGAGCAGTCGATCGAGGCGAATGGCGAAGAGATCAAGGCCGGCGAGATCCCCGGCGGACGCTGCGCCGTGCTGCGAATCGTCGGCTACACCGACAATCTGGAGCCCGCCGCGCTCTACCTCTATCGCGACTGGCTTCCGGCCAGCGGCGAGGAGGCACGCGACTTCCCGATCTATTGCCAACGACTGAGCTTCTTCCCGGAAGTGCCCGAGCACGAGACGGTGGCGGAGCTTTTTCTGCCGCTGAAATGATTGCCTAAGGTGGATTATGCCCGCGGCTGCGCGAAGCGCAGTCGCGGCCAACCCGTCCTACATATTCCGCGACATCTTCTCGAACTTCTTCACCAGCCGCTCGCGCTTCAGCCGCGACAGCCGCTGGATCCAGAACATGCCGTCGAGCTGGTCGATCTCGTGCTGATGGCAGACGGCGCGCAAGGCTTCCGACTCCTCGCTCTGCAATTCGCCGTCGAGATCCCAATAGCTGATCCGCACTCGGGCGTGGCGCTGCACCTCGTCATTGACGCCGGGCATCGAGACGCTGCCCTCGCGGTGCAGGATCATCTCGGGTGACGTCCATTCAATGACCGGATTGACGTAGGTGAGGGGGCCGTCCTTGGCGTCGAGCTCGAGCACGACGACGCGCAGCGGCACGCCGATATGCGGCGCGGTGATGCCGATGCCGGGGGCGGCGCGCATGGTGTCGAGCAGATCCGCTGCCAGCTCGCGCAAGCCGTCGTCGAATGCGGTGACGGTGCGTGCCGGCATCGTGAGCCGGCGATCGGGGTAACGGACGATGGGGCGGATGGTCATGCAAGGGCTCCTACCACTCACGGAGGGTTGAAGCACGCCGTTCTTGACAGTCTACCAACTGGAAGGTAGCTGACCTGCCATGACCAAGATATCCTCGACATCCGACGACATCCTTGCCTGCGCACGCACGCTGATCGTCGCCGGCGGCTACAACGGCTTCAGTTACGCCGATGTGGCCGAGATCGTCGGCATCCGCAAACCGAGCATTCATCACCATTTCGCCAGCAAGGTCGACCTGGTCCGAACGCTCGTGTCGCGATATCGCGAGGAAGCACAGGCGGGGCTGGCGGCCATGGAGCGAAACGTCCCCGACCCCGGCGAGCAGCTCAGGAGCTATGTCGCGTATTGGGAAGCGTGCATCAAGGACGCGACGGCTCCGTTCTGTGTTTGCGCGCTGCTCGCCAGCGAGCTTCCGATCCTGCCTGAGGAGGTCGCGCTCGAGGTCCGGGCTCACTTCCGCTCCCTGGCGTCGTGGCTGACATCGGTGATGGAGCGCGGCAAGCGGCAGGGGCGGCTTCAGCTCTCCGGCACGGCTCGGATCGAGGCTGAAGGATTCATGGCGACCGTTCACGGCGCGATGTTGTCCGCGCGCGCCTATGGCGATCCAAAGATGTTCGGGATCATCGCCCGTCCGCTGCTGGATCGGCTTTCCCCCAGGCACTGACGCAATCAGCACCGCTGCAATCGACGTGAATGGCAGCGATTTCGCTTCGCAAGAAATCTACCAACTAGTAGGTAAGGAAAGAACATGAGAAATCTTGAGATGACTTCGGATACGTTCGACCGCGCGCAATGGCTGAAGCAATACTATTTCCTACGCGCCGCGTTTTCCCTCGCCTGGGTCATTGCGGCCTTCGCCATCGCGCCGTCATCTGCGGTGATCGCGGCAACGTTGCTGATCGCCTATCCGGCATGGGACGCCGCGGCGAACTATCTTGACGCGCTCTGCAGCGGCGGATTGAACCAGAACCGTACCCAGGCCCTGAACGTGCTGGTCAGCCTGGCGACCACCATCGCGGTCATCCTGGCCTTGCGGGTGAGCATGAACTGGGTGCTCGGGATCTTCGGCGCGTGGGCGATCCTTGCCGGATTGCTTCAACTCGGAACGGCGGTCCGGCGCTGGAGGAGCTACGGCGCGCAATGGGCCATGGTGCTCAGTGGTGGCCAGTCGGCGCTGGCGGGCGGCTTCTTCATCTTTCAGGCTACGATGCCCGCAATCCCGTCGATCGCGAACGTCGCGGGCTACGCTGCGGTCGGCGCGCTGTACTTCCTGGTCTCGGCGGTCTGGCTCACCGTCAGCACGTGGCGCCGCGGCGCGGCGCTGTGAGACGGGCGCCTCCGGCAACGCATCTTGTCGTCTGTCGGTGGCAGACGTTCGATGGTGATGAGATCAAGTTCGGCGGGATGATGCCATCGTGCCGGTGTTTTGCCTGACAGGTCAAATCGCGCGTCATTCCGCAAATCGCAGGCCTCGTAAGTCATTGATCCGACAGCGCCCGGCTACTTTGCATGGGGTTGTTTTTCGACTTTTTTGTTGGCTGGTCACGAACCGGGGCGGCAAAAATGACGTGAGCCATGTCGGTCCGCCCGGTTCCCATTCGTCTTCCACGTGAGACAGACCTGACGGGAGACCGAAATGACTTCTTCCAACTATCGCTGGGTGATCGTCGCCGCCGGCGGCCTGCTCGGCTGCGTCGCGATCGGCGGCATGTTTTCGCTGCCGGTGTTCCTGCAGCCGATCGCCAAGGACACCGGCTGGTCCGTGACAGGCATCTCCAGCGCGATGACGATCGGTTTTCTGGCGATGGCCTGCACCAGCATGGTCTGGGGCACACTGTCCGACCGGTTCGGGCCGCTGCCGGTGGTGCTGACGGGATCGACGGTACTGGCGCTCAGCCTGTTCACGGCGAGCCATGCGACCTCCCTGATCGTGTTCCAGTTCGTGTTCGGCCTTCTGGTCGGCGCCTCCTGTGCGGCGATCTTCGCGCCGATGATGGCGACCGTGACCGGCTGGTTCGATACCCATCGCAGCCTTGCCGTGTCGCTGGTGTCGGCCGGCATGGGCGTGGCGCCGATGACGATGGCGCCGCTCGCGGCCTGGCTCGTCTCGAACCATGACTGGCGCACCTCGATGCAGATCATCGCGCTCGTCGTCGGCGCCATCATGATCCCAGTCTCGTTCCTGGTGCGCCGCCCGCCAGCGCTCGCCAATGCGGCGGTCGCACCAACGGGCGAGGGGGCCGCGCAGAGCGAGATGTCGATGGGCGAGGCGCTGCGCTCGCCGCAATTCCTCATCCTGCTCGCGACCAATTTCTTCTGCTGCGCCACCCATTCCGGTCCAATCATCCACACCGTCAGCTATGCCGTGAGCTGCGGCATCCCGCTGGTCGCGGCGGTGACGATCTACAGCATCGAGGGTTTTGCCGGTCTCGGCGGGCGCATCGCCTTCGGCCTGATGGGCGACCGTTTCGGGGCCAAGCGCGTGCTGGTCTCAGGGCTGCTGCTCCAGGCGTTCGGCGCGCTCGCCTACGTCTTCGCCCATCAGCTCGCGACCTTCTACGCCGTCGGCGCCGTGTTCGGCTTCATCTATGCCGGCACTATGCCGCTCTACGCCGTGCTGATACGCGAGAACTTTCCGCTGCGGATGATGGGCACGGTGATCGGCGGCACGGCGATGGCCGGCAGCCTCGGCATGGCGACGGGCCCGCTCGCCGGCGGCCTGATCTACGACGCCTTCTCCAGCTACGCCTGGCTCTACATCGCTTCCTGGGCGATGGGCTTGGGTGCCTTCCTGATGGCGATGAATTTCAGGCCGTTTGCGAAGCCGCAAGGCGAGGTGGCGCCGGCGGCGGCGTAGGTTCGACATCGAGGCGCAAGGTCAGAGCTGCGCCTCGATCGCGGTCTTGTCGATCACCGACCAGACCTGCCGGATCTTGTCGTTGCCGAATTCGTAGAACACGTTCTCGCAAAACGACACGCGCCTTCCGTTGACGGCAAGCCCAAGGAACGTCCCGACCGGCGTGCAATCGAACTTCAGTCGTGCCGCGATGCGCGGTGGATCGATGATGAGCATCTCGATGTGGAATTGCAGGTCGGGTATCTCCCGAAAATCCTGCTCCAGCATCGCGCGGTAGCCGGACAGGCCGAGCGGACGGGCATTGCGGGCGACCTCATCATGCACGAACTGGCCGAGCGCCGGCCAATCCTGCCGGTTCAGGCAGGCGATGTAGGCACGGTAGATGCCGGCGAGCTCTTCTTTCTCCATACCGGCTCCTTCCGGTTCACGCGCGCCGCCGTAGATGCTCGATCAGCGCGCGCAGCTTCGGTGCGACGTTGCGGCGGCTCGGGTAGTAGAGATAGAATCCGGCGAAGCAGGGGCAATAGTCCTCCAGGATCGGCACCAGCTCGCCGCGCGCGATTGCGGGGCGAAAGCTCGCCTCCATGCCGAACGTGATGCCGGCGCCGGCCACCGCCAGCTTGATCATCAGCGCCATGTCGTTGGTCGTGATCTCGGGAGCGACCGCGACGCTGAACTCCTTGCCGCCGTCGGCAAACTCCCAGCGATAGGGGACAACGTTCGGCGCCGGACGCCAGCCGATACAGCGAAAGGACGCAAGCTCGGACGGATGCGAGGGCACGCCGAAGCGGTCGCGGAAATCCGGCGCGCAGACGGCGAGCTGGCGTTCCTCTCCGGCGATCGGCACCGCAATCATGTCCTGCTCGATGACCTCGCCAAGGCGGACGCCGGCGTCATAGCCGGCGGCGACGATGTCGAATTCCGCATCCGTCACGGTGATGTCGAGCTGCACCTCCGGGTTCGCGTCGGCGAAGTCCGCAAGAAAGCGCCCCGAGAGAAAATGCTCGGCGATCGAGGAGACGGCGAGGCGTAGCAAACCGCGCGGCCGCCCGCGTAGTGCCTCGGTGCCGTCGAGCGCGGCGCGCATGTCCGCGATCGCAGGCGCGACCTCCGCATGCAGCCGCTCGCCGGCTTCGGTCAGGCTGACGCTGCGGGTGGTGCGCTGGACCAGCGCGATGCCGAGCGTTTCCTCCAGCCGCCGGATTGTCTGGCTCACCGCCGAGCGGGTTACGCCGAGACGGTCGGCGGCGGCGCGGAAATTCCGCTCTTCGGCGACCAGCGCAAAGACGGCGAGGGCGTTGAGGTCTGGTTCCATCGGTTAGCGTAGCTTGTCAGTGTGGTTAGGGATCGTCGTCTTATCACAGCGATGGCGCCGGTCCATCTTCCCGCAATCACTCCGAAAGCAACGGGAAGAACCCTCATGCCAATCGACAAAGTCATTCTCATCACCGGCGCCTCCAGCGGTATCGGCGCCGGCATTGCCCGCGAGCTGGCCGCGGCCGGCGCGAAGATTCTGCTCGGCGCGCGGCGCACCGACCGTCTGAATGCGCTTGCGGCCGAGTTGAACGGGCGGGGCGGAACGGTGCTCGCGCATCCACTCGACGTCACCGACCGCGCCAGCGTTGCCGCCTTTGCCGACGCAGCGCGCGGGGTCTGGGGCCGCGTCGACGTCATCGTCAACAATGCCGGCGTGATGCCGCTGTCGCTGATGGCCTCGCTCAAGGTCGAGGAGTGGGACCGGATGGTCGACGTCAACATCAAGGGCGTGCTCTACGGCATCGCCGCCGTGCTGCCGGAGATGGTGGCGCGCGGCTCCGGCCAAATCGTCAACATCGCCTCGATCGGCGCGCTGAGCGTGTCGCCGACGGCAGCCGTCTACTGCGCCACGAAATATGCGGTGCGGGCGATCTCGGATGGCCTGCGCCAGGAGCACGACAATATCCGCGTCACCTGCATCCATCCCGGCGTGGTCGAAAGCGAGCTTGCCGGCACTATCACCGATCCCGTGGCCGCCGAGGCGATGAAGGCGTATCGGGCGATTGCGCTTCAGCCAGACGCCATCGCCCGCGCGGTGCGCTTCGCCATCGAGCAGCCCGATGACGTCGACGTCAACGAGATCGTCGTGCGGCCGACGCGGACGAGGTGACGATACCCATCCGCATCAGATGCGCTTCTCGAAAAACAGGTCCGGGTAGGGGTCGTCATTGTAGCGCGGGATCCCGCGCCAGCCCGTCGTGCGGTAGAGCTGGCCGGCCTCGGGCAGCGCGCTGTTGGTGTCGAGCCGCAGCAGCGTGATGCCGAGTTCGCGCGCGGCGCTCTCGGCCCCGTCCATCAGGCGCCGGCCGAGCCGCAATCCGCGCGCGGCGGGCGCGACCCACAGCCGCTTGATCTCGGCATAGCCGTGATCGGTGCCCTTCAGGCCGACGCAGCCGATCGGCAGCGTGTCCGACATCGCGACGATGAAGCTGCCGCGCGGGCGGCGCATGTCCTTGGCGTCGGGGTCGCGCGACAGCGAAACGTCGAAGCCCTGCTTGAAGCGGCGGCCGAGCTCGGCATAATACTCGCCGAGGCAGTAACGCGCTTGCTCGCATTGCGGATCCATCTCCTCCAGCGCAACACGCTCGCGCGTCAATGCGGACGCGATCAGGTCCATCGCCGCCAGCAGCGTCTCGGCCTGCGAATGCTGCGCGAGCAAGCCCTCGGCCTGCGTGTTCGACAGCGCCTCATAGGCTGCGAACTCGCGCCGGCCCGCACGCGTCAATGTCGCGACCCGGCGGCGGGCATCGTCCTCATGCGCGGCGGTCTCGACCAGGCCGTCCTCTTCCAGGCTGCGCAGCAGCCGGCTCATCAAACCGGAATCGAGGCCGAGATAGTCGCGGATATCGGCCACGTCCGAGCGCCCGTGCCCGATCGCATTGAGCACGCGCGCCGCGCCGAGCGGGCGGCCGCGCCCAAGAAAAGAGGTATCGAGCGCGCCGACGGCGGAGGTGACGGCACGGTTGAAACGACGAACGCGGGAAACGGGGTCGAGCATGATGTCTGACTTTAGTCAGATATCGTGGTCTGTCAATCGGGCGGGAGCTGATCGGGCTGGATGCTAGGTTTCCGGGCGGATCAGCTTGATGTCCCGGTCGGCGGCCCATCCGGCAACATCCTCGCGCTTCAGGGCGGTTGCCATCAGATCCGGGAACTGATCCGGCGTGCAGGCGAACACGGGAATGCCGAGACTTGCGACCTTCGCAGACAGCGCGGGATTATAAGAGGGGTGGCCGGTGTCGGTCAGCGCCAGCAGGACGATCACGTTGATGCCGCGCGTCGCGAGCCGCGCCAGCCGGTCGACCAGCGCGTCCGCATCGCCGCCCTCATAGAGGTCGGTGATCAGGATCAGATGCGCTTTCGCCGGCCGTTCGATGCGCTCCTCGCAATAGGCGACGGCGCGGTTGATGTCGGTGCCGCCGCCGAGCTGGACGCCGAACAGCACCTCGACGGGATCGGCGAGCTCTTCGGTCAGGTCGACGATCGCAGTGTCGAAACAGACGAGCTTGGTTGTGACCACCGGCAGCGAGGCCATCACCGCCGCGAAGATCGAGGCATAGACGACGGAGGTTGCCATCGACCCCGACTGGTCGACGCACAGAGTAACCTCTTCGAGATCGACGATGCGACGCTGCTGGCGCAGGAAGCCGATCAGCCGTTCGGGCACCACGGTGCGGTGCTCGGCCTGGTAGTGGCGCAGATTGGCCTTGATGGTGCGCGGCCAGTCGATGTCGGCAAAGCGCGGGCGATGGGTGCGCAGCGAGCGGTTCAAGGCGCCGCGGACCGCGTCCGCGGTGCGCCGCTCGAGCCGTTCCATCAGCTCGGCCACCACCTTGGCGATGACGATGCGGGCGGTGTCCTTGGTCTTCTCCGGCATCACGCCGCGCAGTGCGACGAGATCGGCGATCAGGCTCACATCCGCCTCGACGGTCGCAAGGAATTCAGGCTCGAGCAGCATCTGGCGCAGGCCCTTGCGCTCGAAGGCATCTTTCTGGATCACCTGCACCACGGGCGCGGGGAAGAACTCCCTGATGTCGCCGAGCCATTTTGCGACGCGCGGCGCCGAGCCGCCGAGCCCGCCGCGGCCCTTCCTCGGCGCCTCGTCGCCGTCGCCATAGAGCGCCGTCAGCGCCTCGGACATGCGGCGATCGCTGGCGGACAGGGCGGGGCCATTCTCGGCGCCTTCCGCGTCGACGCCGAGGGCGAGCGTCCAGCGGCGGCTGCGTTCATCGGCTTCGCTCATCGCGCAGCTCCCGAGGTGAGAAGTTCGAGCACGCGGGCCTGATGCGCGGGCCAGATCTCGCCTGCGCCGGCGAGCAGCCGATACCCTTTGGCGGCATCGGTGCTGCGCGCGAACAGCGCGTCCATCAATCGCCTGCGCTCGGTTCGGTCCAGCGCCGAGAAGACGCGGCGGAACAGCGGCAGGCTCGCGGTGAAGGCATCCTCGTCCAGCGTCATCAACCAGGCGTCGACGGCGCCGCGCAGCGTTGCATCGTGGATCAGCCGCTGGCCGGCGCCCTCGAAGAAGCCTTCAAAGAAGCCGGCGGCTTCCGCCACGGGTGTGCCGGGCGAGAGCATCCGCGTCAGCAGATCTGCCGCGTGATCGGCGGTCAAGAGCTCGGCCTCGTAGAGCAGCCGGGCCGCGGTGCCGGCGATCAACCGGGTCGCCTGATCATCGTTCAGCAGCGCGCTCAGCGCATCGCGCCAGCTGGCGACGATTTCGGGCTCGATCTGGGCAAGCTGGATCGCGGCGTCGGCTGCGAGCAGCGCGCCGCGCAGCTTGGCCGCCGCGGGTCCGTCCAGATTGCGCGCGGCATAGGGCAAAGCGAGTGCGGCCTGCACCACGATGCGCGGCATCAGCGCCGCCAGATGCTCGACCGTGCCGGCGCGCGCCTCGCCATAGCGCAGGATGTCGGCCATCGGCGGCAACGCACCAAGCAGAGACTGTCCGTCGCTGGTCAGCGCCGCCTTGGTCTCCAGCGCCGCGATGCCGAACGCGGTGGCACGGGACAGGTCGGCGATCATGGCGTTGCGCACCAGCGTCGCGAGCGGAGCCAGCTCGGCTTCCTTGCTCATCGCTTCGATCAGGCGTCCGCCGGCAGCCTCGGCGATGGTCGAACCGTGGAGCAGATTCTCCACGAGCCTGACTGCGAATTCCGGCTCCCAGCGCAACTGCCAGTTCTCGCGAAACGTACCGCGGCTGCGGCCCGCATCGGTCAGCCGTCCCCAGGGCACGTCGAGCGCGTTCAGCCGGTGCAGCAGCGTGGAGCGCATCAGCCCGCTTTCGCTGCGCAGATCGAGCGTCAGCGGCCGATCGAGCGCCTCCGGCTTGAGCCGCGTCGCCTTCTGCTGCCGCTGGAGATCTTCGAGCAGCGGCGCGAGCGGTGTTGTCGCTGGAATCGCGCCGACACCTGCGCCGATCAGCAGCTCGGCCGAAATGTCGTCCCACATGGCGCGTTCGCCGTTGCAGAGGCAGGCGATCGCCGCCTCGCGCAGCTCCGCGAAACCCGGCGCGGGGCGGCCGCGCAGCGCCGCAAGCGCCGTGCCCAGCCGCTGCGCCTCGATGACCGAGGCGGTCGAGACGAAATGGCCGCGATCGCGCAGCACGCGGGTCGCCTTGGCAAGCCACTCCGCGGCACGATCGCGCTCGCGCGTGTCCCAGACATGAGCGCACCATCCCGGCGCCACCACGCCCGCGCCATAGCCGCTCGCGCGCGCCAGACGCGGCGCGGTCCAGGGCGCCCAGGTCGCCTTGATCTTCGTCTTCGGCCGGCCCTTGAGCAATTCGCGATCCGCAGCAAGGCTGCGACGCTCGGCGAGTGCCGGCACGTGCCAGGCGCCGCAGACGACCGCGATGGCGCCATCGTGGTCCTTCGCCGCCTTCGCGATCTCGATCCGCATATGCGCCTCGCGCGCGGCCTCGCGGGCCGACAGCGATGTCTCGTCCGCGCGCAGTGCCGTCATCGCATCGGCAACGGCGGCGAAGATCGGGCCCGTTGCGGGATTTTCCTCGATGACGTCGGACCACCAGGACTCGCCGTCGTCATAGCCTGCGGCGGTGGCGAGCGCCCCGATCGGGTCGTGGCTGACTGGATCGGCCTCCGCCCTTGCCGCAATCTCCTCCGCAATGTCGCCGTCGGTGGCACCCAGCCGGTCCGATGCCGGCAGGTCGATGAAGCGCAGCGTCGCACCGTGGCGCACCGCCCAGCGTGCGGCCTGGTATTCCGGCGAATAGTCGGCAAAGGGGAAGAAGCTGGCGTTGGCCGGATTGTCCTCGGCATAGGTGAGCAGCGCCACCGGCGTCACCATGTCGGGATCGGCGAGCATCGGCAGCAGCTCCGATGCATCCGCCGGGCCTTCGATCAGCACCGCGACCGGCTTCAGCGCATCGAGCGCTTCCACCAGCCGCCGCGCGGAGCCGGGGCCGTGATGCCGGATGCCGAAGAGGGAGACCTGGCCTGCCATCGCTCGCGCCGCGCTGTCAGATCCGGTCGGTCAGCGAAGCATAATAGCCTTCGAAGCCACGCCGCTTCTTCAACACGGTTTCGAGATATTCGCCGAGCACGGCGGTATCCTGCACCGGATCCTTCACGACCGCGCCGATCATGTTGCTGGCGAGTGTTTCCGGCGTCAGCTTGCCGTCGTTGAAGAAAGTCGCCTGGCTGATCCCGCCGACCATCACCGCGATCGCTTCGGCTGTCGACAGCCCGCCCGAGGGCGATTTGAGCGCGATCTTGCCGTCCTCGGTCGAGCCCGAGCGCAGCTCACGGAAGATCGAGACGACGCGCGCGACCTCGTCGGCGACGTTCTTCGGTGCCGGCAAATCGAGATTCTGCGCCATCTCGCCGACGCGCTTGACGATGATCGCCACTTCCTCCTCGGCGCTGTCGGGCAGGGGCAGCACGACGACGTTGAAGCGGCGCTTGAGCGCGGACGACAATTCGTTGACGCCCTTGTCGCGGTTGTTGGCGGTGGCGATGATGTTGAAGCCGCGCTGGGCATAGACGGCAGTGTTGAGCTCCGGGACCGGCATCATCTTTTCGGACAGCACGGTGATCAGCGTGTCCTGCACGTCGCTGCCCATCCGCGTCAGTTCCTCGAAACGGCAGAGCTTGCCGCCCTCCATCGCACGCATCAGCGGCGTCGGGACCAGCGCTTCGCGGCTCGGCCCGTGCGCGAGCAATTGGGCATAGTTCCAGCCGTAGCGGATCTGGTTCTCGTCGGTCCCGGCCGTACACTGGATCACGAGCGTGGAGTCGCCGGTGATGCCCGCGGCGAGGTGCTCGGAGACCCAGGATTTGGCGGTGCCAGGCACGCCCAGCAGCAACAAGGCGCGATCGGTCGCCAGTGTCGCGACGGCGGTCTCGATCAGCCGCTTGTCTCCGACATATTTCGGCGTGATCACGCTCCCGTCTGCGGCCTTTCCGCCCATGAGGTAAGTCACCACTTGCCGCGGCGAGAGCGCCCAGCCCGGCGGACGATGCCCGTCGCCCGCGGCAAGCGCCTTCAACTCGGCGGCATAGCTGTCCTCGGCGGGCAAGCGCAGTTTCTCGCTCATGGTTTCGCTCCGTTGTCGTCCAACGCGGCGTTGAGCCGCAGCATGTCGAGGCGCGGGTCTCCTTGCAGCAGGCCCGCAGCCGTCAGTCGTTGCAGTGATCGTTGCGCGCCGTCGCGCGAGGCGATGAGACCCAGTGCGTGAAGCTCCGAGACCTGATCGCCGGGCCTCGCGTCATCGCGATGAAGAGCGGCGAGCAGGGTCTTGCCGGCGGGCGCGGAGAGCGGATCGTCCAGCCGTGCCGCTGCGCCTGCGAGTTGTCGGGCCAGTTCGAAGCTGATGCCGTGGGTGCGCAGCGCCGCCTCGGCATGCCTCGTGCGTTCGGCGGGCGCAAGGCGTGGCGCGAGCGCGGCAACGAGGCCAGTGGCATCGCGTTCGCCGATCGCGTCCGCCGCTTGCGCGACCAGCGCATCCGTCCCGGTCGCGACGATCAGGTTGATCAGCGACATGTCGGCGGCATGGTCCACGTTCCAGTCCCAGGCGGCAATCAGCTCCTGCGGCGCAAGCCCCAGCGTGCCGGAAAACGAAACGAGGTCGGCGCCGTCGAACAGGGCCTTGCGGCGTTGCACTTGCGCCGGCGTCTTGAGTGGTTCGGCCTGGACCACGCGCGAGCGGCGTAGCAGCCCCTTGGTCTTGACCGAAAAGAAGTCGGCAAGTTCGGCGACGTCCTCGCCGGCCGCAGGGCCTCGGCCGAGACGCGCGAGCAGCGAGACCGCAAGCGCCCTGACCTTGGGGGCGCGATCGTCGGCCGCGATGCGCTCGAGAAAGGCGATGTCGTCGTCCGATAGCCGCTCCGACAGCAGCAACAGCAGGCGCAAGCGTGCGTCGGCAGTCTCGCTCGCGAGCTTGGCCTCGAGCACCGCGCGTGCGGCGGACGGGTCGCGCCGCCTGAGTTCGGCCAGTGCCGCCTTGCGAGCAGCGGGCCAGAAATCGTCCCAGTTCTCGGCGGTGAGATTGTCGCTGGTTTGCTGCCGCGCGGCGCCGTCGGAGTCGGCAATTGTCGTCCAGTCGCGCCAGATGGCATAGACGTCCGGCGTATCGTCATCGTCGGCTGCGGGCATCCAGTCGGCCGGATGCGTTGTCCAGCCGCGCGCCGCGAGGAAGTGGACGAGTTCGGTCCCGGCGTGCGCCTGTTTCTTCGCCGCGAGGATCCGGTGCACGAGCGGACGCAGATCTTCGGGCACCGTCGGCAGTGCAAGCGTCGGGATATCGGGCAGGACGCGGAGCACTGAAGCCGGCTCCATCGTTACCGAGGTGCCGAGAAACTGGCCGGAAAGCGCAAGCAGCCGCAATTCCGCTTCGGCGGGATCCCCGCCGAGTTCGGTACGCCAGAACGTGGCTGCGGGCGCGGCCGCGGATCCCATGGTCCAGCGCGTGAGGACCGCGCCCATCGAATCAAGGATCGTCTCGGCCCTGGTTGCCTCAGTCATGGCCGCCGATCCGCCCCCAAGGGGTCTGCGCGGCGAGGATCGCGAGCCGATTGCCCGACCAGATCGCGGCGGTGCGCGCGAGATCGGTGCCGCACAGAATGCCATTGACCTCGGAGGCCACCGGCAGCGTCGCGAGGCCATCGGCCGATCGCCACCATGTGTGTCCGGCAGCGTCGCGCGCGATGCGCCCCTGCGGCAGCAGCAGCGGAATATCGATCACCCAGGGCTCTGCCAGCAACGGTCGCGTCAACGCGTCGGAGAGTGTGTCATCCGGCGCGGGCCATGCCGGCGGCAGCATCTCGTGCGTGGCGTCGCGCCGGACGAGCAGGGCGCGAAGCGGCTGCGCCGACGGATAGAAGACGAGCTCGCCATGAAAGCGCTCGCCGGGCGTGAAGACCGAACCGCGCCTTCCCGCGCTTGCCGGGAAAAAATCGAGCAGCATTGCGAAGCGTGGGCCGGCCGCGGCGAGGTTGAGCAGCCATGTCGTCTGTGACACCAACCCGTCACGGCGCGTCTGCACCTGCTCGGCAAGCACCTCCCAATCCGCATCGACCCGTAGCGCATCTGGATCGGCCAGCACCGTCTCGCGCGTCTCCGATGCGGCGACCGCGCGCCGGATCGCGGTATTGCGCGGGGTGGCGCGGAAGGCGCGCGCGAGCAGAACGAGCTTGCCGAGCTCGACCACGGCGCCGCGCGGACGGTCGCCTGCGGAGAGCGCGAGGAGGCGGGACGGCAGCTCGTCGATCCGGCCGGCGAGCACCGCGGCCTTGCCATCGACAAGCCGCGCCGCGATCCGCCGGCATCGCGCCGTGGCATCATCGATGAAGCCTGACAATCCCATGCGAAGCTGGTCGCCGATCCATTGATCGAGCGCATCCAGCGCATCGAAAATGGCGCGCTCGGTCTCTTCGTTACGTTTGGCTACCTGGGCCTCGCGCCGCGCCACGTCCTTCGGGTCGTCTGCGACCTCAGGCTCGGCGGCGCGCGCGGCACCCAGATCCTTGTCGCCGCCGGGCGGCGCATTGGTTGCAGGCTTTGCCGCGGACGGGCCGCGCCTGCGGCCGAGCCAATCGCTGACCCAGGCCGGCGTGTCGGCGGGCGTGAACGGCACCACCGCTTCTGCATTCAGCCACAACAGGCCGAGCACATGCTTGCAGGGGAATTTGCGCGAGGGGCAGGTGCACTTGTTGCCGAGGTCGCGCAGATCGGCCATCACGCGGTACGGATTGGCGCCGGAGCCCGCGCATTCGCCCCAGATCAGCGCGGCATCACGGCTCATGCCGACACCGGACCATTTGGCGGGCTTGGCGAGGCCGGCGGCGGCCTTGA
The DNA here is from genome assembly GCF_028128835.1 of Bradyrhizobium sp. CCBAU 65884. Taxonomy (NCBI): domain Bacteria; kingdom Pseudomonadati; phylum Pseudomonadota; class Alphaproteobacteria; order Hyphomicrobiales; family Nitrobacteraceae; genus Bradyrhizobium; species Bradyrhizobium sp. CCBAU 65884. The sequence goes on from NZ_LBJU01000122.1 coordinate 142,509, forward strand.
GTGAGGATTGATCGGTAGCGAGTTGCTCGACCGCCTTCAGATCAATCGCCACGCCGATGCCCTAAATCGAATCCAGAAGTGGCAGTATAACGGGGAACAATGAAAGCTCAATGTCGCCGCGAGCGATCCCTGTGCTGCACGCGGGAATGGTCATGATCGCTCCGGTGAGGCGAGCCCGAGTTCCTTGCGTGTCTTCCGCGTCAGCTTTGCCGCGATCAGCGCGTGCGCCTGCGCCAGATACAGGATGAGCTCGGCATCGGGTAAGGCGTTGTTGCTGACGAGTTGCACCCATTTGGCGCGCGCCAAATACGGCGCAGGCCGGGCCAGGCCGTGCTCGATCAGCATGGCGTAGGCCATGTTCGCGGTCTTGAACATGTAGCCGCCGGAGCGCGCGGCAAAGCCGCCGCCGAGCGCGAACATCTTGCCGCCGACCTTGAAGACGGAGGTGCCCTCCCATTGCACCACCTTGGTGACAGCGGGCAGGCGCAGGCAGCGGGTTTCGAAGGATTTGGGTGTCATTGCCGGAGCGATAGCAGGTTGCGCGCGGCTTGCAACGTGCATGCTGACGGCCTCGCGGAGAGACGCTCGATTGTTTCGCTTGGTTCGCACGGCAAGGGCGAAGTTGATGCCGTGTGCCGCCCTTTGTGAGTTGTGCCGGCGCCGCAGGCCGCTACCATGTGCCAACTGCCGTGGAACACGGCAGCGAGCACAAGCGGAGGCGACATGAGCGGACAGGAGCGCAAGGTGAAGGGATCGGACCTGTTTGTCGCGGCGCTCGAGAACGAAGGTGTCGATCGCATCTTCGGCGTTCCCGGCGAAGAGAATCTCGATCTCGTGGAATCGCTCCGCACCTCCAAGATCGAACTGGTCCTGACCCGTCACGAGCAGGCCGCCGCCTTCATGGCCGCCACGCATGGGCGGTTGACCGGCAAGCCCGGCGTTTGCCTCTCGACGCTCGGGCCCGGCGCGCTCAATCTGTCAACGGGGGCCGCCTATGCGCATCTCGGCGCGATGCCGATGATCCTGATCACCGGCCAGAAGCCGATCATGAGCAGCCGACAAGCGCGCTTCCAGATCGTGGACGTGGTCGCGACCATGAAGCCATTGACGAAGCTGTCGCGGCAGATCGTCAGCGCCTCCAGCATTCCGACCGTGGTGCGCGATGCCTTTCGCGTCGCCATGGAGGAGCGGCCGGGGCCGGTGCATCTCGAATTGCCCGAGGACATCGCGGGTGACGAAGTGCCTGACGTTCCCGTGATCCCGGTCCATCCGATCGAAATCCCGGTCGCTCATCGCACCGCGCTCGACCGCGCCGCCGAGATGATTCTGTCGGCGAGACATCCGCTGGTCATGATGGGCGCCGCGACCAGCCGGCCGCGCGCGACCCACGGTATCGCCAGCTTCGTGCGGCGGACCGGCATTCCGTTCTTCACCACGCAGATGGGCAAGGGCACCGTGCCCGGCGGTACCAATCTCTACATGGGGACCGCCGCGCTGTCCGAACGCGACTACGTTCATGACGCGATCGATGCCGCCGACCTGATCATTGCGATAGGTCACGACCCGATCGAGAAGCCGCCCTTCATCATGGGGCCGTCAGGCCCGAAGGTCATTCACGTCAGCTACACGTCGGCCAGTGTCGAGCTGGTCTATTTTCCCGACGCGGAGGTCATTGGCGACGTCGGCCCCAGCCTGGAGCTGCTCGCCGACCGGCTCGAAGGCAAGCTGCCGCAAGCCGCGTCGCTGCTGCCGCTGCGCGAGAAGATTCTCGGCCACATCGCCGACCGCGCCACCGAGGCGCGCTGGCCGCCGACGCCGCAGCGGATCGTGCACGACATCCGGCAGGTGATCCCGGAGAACGGCATCGTCGCGCTCGACAACGGCATGTACAAGATCTGGTTCGCGCGCAACTACCGCACCCGCGTCGCCAACACGCTGCTGCTCGACAATGCGCTGGCGACCATGGGCGCAGGTCTGCCGTCGGCGATGATGGCCGCGATGCTCTATCCCGACCGCCGCGTGCTCGCGGTCGCCGGCGACGGCGGCTTCATGATGAACAGCCAGGAGATGGAGACCGCCGTCCGCCTCAAGCTCAACCTCGTCGTGCTGGTGCTGGAGGATAACGCCTACGGCATGATCCGCTGGAAGCAGGCCGTCGATCATTTCGCCGATTACGGCATGACCTTCGGCAATCCCGATTTTGTCCTCTACGCGAAGGCTTATGGAGCGAAGGGGCATCGGGTCGAGAGCATCGACAGCTTTGGCCCGACGCTGGATGCTGCTTTCAAAGAGGGCGGCGTGCATCTGGTCGTGATCCCGATCGACTATTCGGAGAACGTGCGGGTGCTCGTGGACGAGCTGCGGGCGCACGAGAAATCGAAGGCGTGAGAGTCTCGGTCTCGTGCCCCGGACGCGGCGCAGCGCTTCTTCAGCGTTGCGCTGCAGAGCCGGGGCCCATGCGTCAGCCACCTTCGCCGCCTCCTGGGTCCCGGCTCTGCGCAGCAACGCAAAAGCGTTGCAGCGCGTCCGGGACACGAGAGGGGCTTGTCTGGAGAGACTCGATCACCCACACTCCCAAATACCGAACAAGCACAGGACAACAAAATGACTCGTGTTCGCTGCGTCACCGAGATGGGTATGGGCGTCGATGTCCACGGCAGGGACGCCACCAAGGCGGCCAAGCGCGCGGTGTCGGATGCCATCAGGCACTCGAGCCTCGGCTTCTTCCGGATGATCGGCAAGACCGCGAACGACATGTTCGTCGACGTCACGATCGCGGTACCCAATCCGGAAGCTGTCGACAAGGAGGCTGTGGCCAAGGAGCTTCCTTACGGCACCGTGACCGTCACCGCGGTCAAGGGCGGGCTGGAGATTCCCTCGGCGACCGAAGTGGCCAACGATCCCATCCTCATCGCCAATGCCGCTGTCATCGTCAGCTTCGACAAGGACTAGACCGGTGTCCGACAGCGATGAGGCGCTGCTCGATCGTCCGATCTGGAGCGCGCTGACGACCAGCCACAAGCATCTGGCCGAGGGCGGGCCGCGGGCGCTGCGCTATCCCGTCGACATGACGCCGTTTGCCGACATGGTCGACATGTCCGCGGCAAGCTTTGCCGCGCTCGGTGATCTGCTGTCGGGTTCGCAGGTCGCAGCATTGTTCACGCCAGATCCGGTTGACGTCCCCGCCGGTTTCAAGGTCGTGATCGCCGGGCCTTGCGAGCAGATGATCGGCTCGCCCGCGGTCAGTCCGCTCCGCGATGCCGAGATCGTCACTCTGGGGGCCGACGACGTCCCTGCCATGATGGCATTGACGGAGCTGACCAAGCCCGGTCCGTTCGCGCGGCGCACCCATGAGCTCGGTACGTTCCTCGGCATTCGCGCCGGGGGACAATTGGTCGCGATGACCGGCGAGCGCATGAAGCCGGGCAAGTTCACCGAGGTGACGGCCGTGTGTGTGCATCCCGACTATCGCGGCCGCGGCTATGCGCAAGCGCTGCTTGCGGCCGTCGCGCGCGGGATCGAGGCGCGCGGGGAAATTCCGTTCCTCCACGTGTTTTCGAGCAACGCGTCGGCGATCGCGCTGTACCAGCGACAGGGCATGCGCATCCGCCGTTGCCTGCACGTCACAGCGTTCATGAGGGAAGAATAGGCGCCCTCGGGGGCGCCCTTCATTTCCTCCCGATTTTCGCTATATCCGTCCCAACCACAATTTGGGGGAAGTAAATGGACGCCAGAACGACCGATTTTTCCGCCGCACGGACGGCGATGCAGCGCTACGTCGATCAGGAGATCATTCCGGGCGCATCCTGGGCCGTGCTGCGCGGGGGCGAGGTGGTCGACCAGCAATGCGTCGGTTTTGCCGACCGCGAAGCTAAGACCGCGCTTCGTCCCGACCATATCTTCCGCGCGTTCTCCAACACCAAGATCTTCGTCACTTGCGCGATCATGCTGCTGGTCGAGGAAGGCCGCATCGGCCTCGATGACCCGATCGAGACATTCCTGCCGCAGCTCGCCGGTCGCAAGGTGCTGAAGCCGGGCGCCTCGAGCCTTGCCGATGTCGAGCCGGCGAAGAATTCGATCACGATCCGCCAGCTCCTGACCCACGCCTCCGGCCTCAGCTACGGCATCTTCGATCCCGGCACGGTGCTGTTCAAGGCCTACAACGAGGCGCGCGTACTCAATCCGCTGACGCCACTCGCCGACATGATCGACCAACTCGCCGATCTGCCGCTGTCGTATCATCCCGGCACGAGCTGGGAATATTCGGTCGCCACCGACGTGCTCGGCCGTGTCGTGGAGGTCGTCTCCGGCAAAGCGCTCGACGCCTTTCTGAAGGCGCGCATCTTCGACCCGCTCGGCATGACCGACACCGGCTTCCATGTTCCGGAAGCGCAGCAGGGCAGGCTGGTTGCGCTCTACAATGGCGCCGACGTGCTCGACCCCATGAAGCCTGGCCTCACGCGGGCCGACAATCTGCCGTTTCCGCAAGCCTATCGGCGGCCGTTCCCGCGGCTCTCGGGCGGCGGCGGTCTGGTCTCGACCCTGCCCGACATGCTCGCGCTGGTCCGCGCGCTGCTGCCCGGTTCGGATGCGCTGCTGAAGCCGGAGACGCTGCGGCAGATGATGACGAACCAGCTCCCGGCAGGGCAGACCATCCGCTTCGCCAATCTCGGCCCGATCCCCGGCAAGGGCTTTGGCCTCGGCGGCGCCGTCACCTTCGCGCCGACGCCGTTTGATCCGCCGAACTCCACTGGTGAATTCCAGTGGGGCGGGCTTGCCGGCACGCATTGGTGGATCTGTCCGCAGGCCAATACCGCGGGGGTCCTGATGGCCCAACGTTACATGGGCTTCTGGAATCCGTTCTTCTTCGAGTTCAAGCGCCTGGCCTATCAGGCCGTCGGCGGCTGACCCGCGAAAAAATTACGCGCTCCGCGAATCCTTTCCAGCCGGCGCGCCCTCTTGATGGTCGAGGCAATTTGCCTCGGCTCAACTCGGAGGATGCGATGGCATTTTACAGGAAGAACATCGGCGGCTTGCACCAGACGGTGCGGATCGCCTCGGGTGTCGCGGTGGTGGTTGCGGCATCCGTTTATCTGGCCGGCCCGACGGCGTGGCTGGTCGCGCTGGGTGGCGCCGGCTTCGCGCTGACCGGCCTTGTCGGCTATTGCCCGATGTGCGCGATGGCGGGGATCGGGAGAGGAGGGGTGTCGTGAGTGCGGCGGCGATTTCGCCGAACCTGTTCGAAGCGGCGCGGCTCGGCGATCCCCACGCGATCGCCTCGCTGCTCGAGACGGCGCAGCCGGATATCCGCCGCTACGCCCGCGCGACCTGCCGCAGCTCGGCGGATGCCGAGGATGCGGCGCAGGAGGCGCTATGGATCCTGTTCCGCCATGTCGGCACCATCCGCTCGCTGCTGGCGTTTTCGGCCTGGCTGTTCAGCGTGGTCCGCCGCGAATGCCTGCGGTTGGCGCGCAAAGCAGGCCTCGCGCGGCCTATCGATGAGAGCGAGGCGGAAGCGCTGCTGCTGACGCGCCCTGAAGCCGATCTGCGACTCGACGTAGCTGCGGCCTTCGAGGCACTGCCGCCGCATTATCGCGACGTCGCGCTGATGCGCGACGTCAAGGAAATGACCATCGAGGAAATCGCCGTCGCGCTCGGCGCGTCCCGGCAGACCGTAAAGGCCCGGCTGCACCGCGCTCGCGCCCTGATGCGCGAATATCTGACGAGATGAAACGTGAGCGCTGTTCCTGCAACATCGAGGTGGCAGCTTGGGGTGAACGAACTTCGGCAGCGGCGGCGTCGCGCGCGTGAATAACTATCTCGGCATCGACGGATTTCGTTTCGGCTGGGTCGCGGCCTGGATCGGCGAGCGCGGCGATCATGGCTTCGACTATTCGCCGGGCCTGACGCGTTTGCTCGCGTTGCCGCATGTGCGTGCGATGATCGACATGCCGATCGGATTGAATTCGGCCGGCTATCGCCTGTGCGACCTGCGAGCGCGCGAGCTGATTGGCCCCGCCGTGTTTCTCGGTGCGCGCCGCGATCTCTGGACGTTCACCGACATGGCCGAGGCCAACCGTTACTACTGGGCGCATGAAGGCAAGGGCAGGGGCGTGTCAGCGCAGCTCTGGAATATCAGGGACAAGATCAGGGAGGTCGACGAGATCATGACTCCGGCGCGGCAGGCAACGACCGGCGAAGCGCATCCGGAATTGGTGTTCTGGAATCTCGCAGGGCGAGTCCGGCTTGCGAAGAAGGCATCCGCGCTCGGCCGCGAGCAGCGCGTCGCGCTGCTGGCGCAACGCGGCTTTACGCGTTTGCCGAAATGGCTGACGCAGCGACATGGCACCGGCGTCGGCCGCGACGATCTCATCGACGCCTGTGCCTGCGCCATCGCGGCGCGCGACAGCACGCAACGTGTCGGCGGGGAGGAGACCGATCCGCGCGGACTGCGTATGGAGATCAATTATTGAGGCTGCCAGCCCATGAGATGGAAATCGGGAAAAAGTGGCAATTTATTTGACCTATGCAGGAACTGTCGATGGCGGGTCCGCGTTCCCCGTGTGGACCGATGACAGAGAAGCTCGTGCGATGAGGGATGTCAGTCAATTCGCGACCGCAATGCTTGCGCTCGTCTTCACCAGCGCGTTGCTCGTCACCGGACAGCTCTTCATCAAGCAGCGCGCACAGCGCGATGTGATTTACGCCACCAGTCATTTGCTGCGGCCCTTGTGATCTCATCCCCGTGCGGGAAATGATGTGACCGCTCGACCTTGCGTCGTTCGTCTGCTCGCCTAGATTAGGCGGCATCGCATGAACGAAGCTGGAGTCCCGATGTCTGATCTGTCCGCCTTTCCCATCAGCAGACGCTGGCCGGCCAAACATCCCGAGTTGCTCCAGCTCTATTCGCTGCCGACGCCGAACGGCGTCAAGGTCTCGATCATGCTGGAGGAGATCGGACTTCCGTACGAGGTCCATCTCGTCGATTTCGGCAAGGACGACCAGAAGACGACTGAATTTCTCTCGCTCAATCCGAATGGCAAGATCCCGGCGATCCTCGACCCCAACGGTCCCGGAGGCAGGCCGCTGCCGCTGTTCGAGTCCGGGGCGATCCTGCAATACCTCGCCGAGAAGACCGGCAAGCTTCTGCCGGAGGATGCCGCGCGCCGCTACCAGACCATCCAGTGGGTGCACTTCCAGATGGGCGGCATCGGGCCGATGTTCGGCCAGGTCGGCTTCTTCCACAAATTCGCCGGCAAGGATTTTGAGGACAAGCGGCCCCGTGACCGATACGTCGCCGAAGCCAAGCGCCTGCTCGGCGTGATGGAGACGCATCTTTCGGGACGGCAATGGTTCATGGATGACGACTACACCATTGCCGACATCTCCATGCTCGGCTGGGTGCGCAATCTCATCGGCTTCTACGGTGCCGGCGAGCTCGTCGAATTCACCCAGTTCAAATCGGTCGGTGCCTGGCTCGAACGGGGCCTCGCGCGTCCGGCGGTGCAGCGGGGGCTGAACATTCCGCAGCGGCCGTAAGATCAGGTCAGCGCCTTGTACGTCATGTAGAGCGCCATCAGCGAGACGAAGGCGATCATGACCCGGCGCAGCACCGATCTGCTGACGCCGTTGGCCATGCGTGCGCCGAGATCCGTGCCGATCCAGAGGCCGGCCAGAATACCTGTGATGGCCGGCCAGCCGACCATCAGGCCCTTGCTCCAGTAGATCCAGGCCGCCGGCAGGTTGGTCGGGATGACCGAGAAAACGAGGCTGACGAGCTGCGCCTGATGCTGCGGCACGCGCAGGCCCGCAGCAAGGCCGACCGTGATGGCCAGGCCCCCGCCGATGCCCATGAAGCCGGAGGAAAATCCGGCGAGCAGGCCGATGAGCAGCAGGGGTAGCCGGGGCAGCTGGTCCTGGTCGTCGGCTTCACGGCCGCCGTCCTTGCGATCGCGGCGCAGGATCAGCAGGGCGATCAGCGCGGCGAGATAGACGACATAAGTCCATTGCAAGACCCGGTCGGAAACCGCCGCCGCGGCGTAGCCGCCACCGGCGCCGCCGACGAGAAATCCGATGCCGATCCAGGCGATCCACGGCCAGGGGCTGCGATTGCCGCTCTGCCAGTAGCGGCGCGCGCCGGCGAGGCCCGTCGGCGGGACCTGTGTGATCAGCGACGTCCCTTGCGCGACGTGCTGTTCCGCGCCGAGCAGCAGCACGCTGAAGATCACGAGCCCGCCACCCGGGCTCGTTCCCATCAAGCCCGACGTCAATCCGCTGACCAGGCCGACGCCGGCGCCAGCGAGCAGGTCGTGGATTCCTGACATCGCTTACGTCCTGGTTCGCCGCTTGATGTCAGGCCTGATCGTGCGAAAGCCGTCGATCACCCCGGCCACCGCCGCCATGCAGGCCTCGACGTCGAAATCCTCGCCCCAGCATTTTTGCAGCACAAAACCCTGGAAGATCGCGATCAGCACGCGTGCGATCGCTTCGGCACCGAGGTCGCGCCTGATCAGGCCGTCATGCTGGCCGCGCTCGACCAGCGCCACGATCAGCGCGCGCGGCATGTCGATGCCTTCGACGACGCTGGTGCGGACGCGGCGGTTGCGCAGGGCTTCGGCCCAGCCGTGGATGCCGACACGGCGGCGCGGTTCGCCGGCGGGGTCGGTCAGCCATTGCGCGTAGACGCGGATCAGCGCGTGAAGCCCTTCGATCGGATCGCCGGATCCTTGCGCGACCGAATTGAGCACGGCTTCGCGCCGATGCCGGTCGTCGGCGAGTGCCTCGATCAGATCGTCCTTGCTCTGGAAGTAGAGATAAACCGCGCCGTGGCTCAGTCCGGAGCGTTTCACGATGTCGGCCATGCCGGTCTGGTGAAAACCGTCTTCGGAGAAGCAGGCGAGGGCAGCTTCGAGAATTTGCTGCCGCCGACTTTCGCGCTGCTTGTCGCTGATCTTGGGCATCTCGCCGTCCTTAAATAACTGACAGGTCGATCGTTTTACCGTTGATCCCAATTGGGCAGGACATAAGTGGATCGTAATAAAAAACGATCAGTCAGTCATTTTTAATGCAGAAGAGGATTTTGGTCAAGTCTGGCTGGTCTGGGGGCCTGGCAGGAGAAGGATGATGTCGTTGCGAATGAGGCGACGCTGCACTCGATCGCGCGCGGCTAGAACAGCCGTCCGCCGTTCGGCACCGGCCTGCTGGGCTGCACCAGCACGACCTTGCCGTCGGCATCGGGGAAGCCGAGCGTCAGCACCTCGGAGATGACGGGTCCGATCTGGCGCGGCGGGAAATTGACGACGGCCGCGACCTGTTGTCCCACCAGCGTCTCGAGCGGATGGTTCTCGGTGATCTGCGCCGAGCTCTTGCGCACGCCGATCACCGGGCCGAAGTCGATCCACAGCCGAAAGGCCGGCTTGCGCGCCTCTGGAAACGGTTTCGCATCGACGATGGTGCCGACGCGTATATCGACCGCGAGGAAGCTGTTGAAGTCGATGGTCGGCGTGGCGGCGGCTGCGGGATCGTGGGTGACGTGCATGGGATGTCCGTTCGGCGAGTTGGCGTCGTTCGCAATATTGTCGCGCGAGGCGGAGTTTCGTACAACGCTGCGAACATCACGTACGCCATGCGCGAGGAACATCTTGCCCAACACCATCTACGGCATCAAGAACTGCGACACCATGAAGAAGGCGCGCGCCTGGCTCGACTCCCATGGAGTCGCATATGAATTTCACGACTACAAGACAGCGGGCGTGGACAAGGACAAGCTCAAGCACTGGAGCGACAAGGTCGGCTGGGAGACTCTGCTCAATCGCGCCGGCACGACGTTCAGGAAGCTGCCCGATTCCGACAAGGATGGCGTCACCGAGAAGAAGGCGCTGGCGCTGATGCTAGCGCAACCATCGATGATCAAGCGGCCGGTGCTGGAGATCGGCGGCAAGCTGCTGGTCGGCTTCAAGCCGGACATCTATGCCAAGGAAGTCGGAGCCAGGACGCGTTAGAGTCTAGTTCAGCTCGATGATCTCGTTGGTGACGCCGGGAGCCGGCTGGTCCGCGAATTCGACCACGTCGGCCGTCGCGATGCGGCCAGGCGCGCGATGGAAGAGATCGCGATCGATCACGGCGCGCAGTTTCGGGCGCGGCAGCGCGTCATTTCCGCGCATCAGATTCTTGATCTCGAAGCCGCCGTCCTCGCAGAAGGTCTTGACCGAGGCGATGACGTGGCAGACTTGGCCGCCGGTCTGGAAAGGTAGCAGCAGCCGTTCATACGCGACGATGCGTCCGTAGATGTCGTCGACATCGGCAACGCTGTAGACGGGCAGCCCGCGTGCCACGCATTCATAGTAAACCGGCATCACGAAGGGGGCGAGCCGCGGCCCGAGATAATCGTCGAGCAGAACGCCCTTGCCGGTATGTCCATAGGCGCGGGAGATGCGCGTGTTTTCGCTCTGGATGGTGAGGCGCGGCGCCGGCGTCGAAACGTCCACCGTATAATAGATGAGATCGGACAGCTCTTCCTCGAGCCGCGCAGGCTGATATTCCCAGACTGCCGGCGCGATCTGCTGGCGCGCATAAAGTCGCAGCCACGTGTTCAGGAGATCACGCTGCCTGATCGACTTGACGACGGACGGAGCGGCGCTTGCGAAATCCAAAACAATAATCCCGGAACGTCAAAACCAGCACATGATGTCTCCTGCGGGAAAATTTTCTATGAAGGCTGGCGCGCCGGACGAAAGACCGTTAACGACGGCTTGATGACCGGTGTCTTGCGAACCGGGAGGCCGGGCAGGCACGACATCAAAACATCTCCGACTAAGGGAGCATTTGTATCCCAGCCGGAGACCTGATCTGCTCAGCTTTCCGCCTTGCCTAACCCCCGTCACCTCCGGCATATTCCGCGCCCGGAGACGGCGTTCCGGATGGGCTCCAAGGATAGGCTCCAAGGCCCCCGGAAAGCCGAAGCAACAAGGATAGCCACGCGGCTCGCGCGGGCAGGGGGAAATCTGTTTGGCCGATGAGTTTATTCTCGAAACGGAAGGCTTGACCAAGGAGTTCGCGGGCTTCTTCGCCGTCCGTGACGTTGCGCTCAAGGTTCGCCGTGGGAGCATTCATGCGTTGATCGGCCCGAACGGGGCCGGCAAGACGACCTGCTTCAATCTTCTGACCAAGTTCCTGAAACCGTCCGCAGGAAAAATCCTCTACAAGGGGCAGGACATCACCGCGATGGCGCCGGCCGACGTGGCCCGCATGGGGCTGGTCCGTTCGTTCCAGATTTCGGCGGTGTTTCCGCATCTCACGGCGCTGGAGAACGTCCGTGTCGCGCTTCAGCGCCAGCACGGCTCTTCGTTCGATTTCTGGCGCTCCAAGTCGGTGCTCAACCGCTTCAACGATCGCGCGCGCGAATTGTTGAACGATGTCGGCCTGAACGAGTTTGCCAACACGCCCGCGGTCGAGATGCCCTATGGACGCAAGCGTGCACTGGAGATCGCAACCACGCTCGCGCTCGACCCGGAGATGATGCTGCTGGACGAGCCGATGGCGGGCATGGGCCACGAGGACATCGACAAGATCGCGGCGCTGATCAAGCGGATCTCGGCGAAATACACCATCCTGATGGTGGAGCATAACTTAAGCGTCGTGGCCAACCTGTCCGACATCATCACCGTGCTGACGCGCGGCCAGGTGCTCGCGCAGGGCCATTACTCGGAGCTCACCAAGGACGAGCGCGTCAAGGAAGCCTATCTGGGAGCCGGTCATGCCTGACACTGCGATCGCCGAGGCTCCGGCCAAGGCTGCGACCGGCGGAAACATCCTTCAAATCCGCAACCTGGAAGCCTGGTACGGCGAGTCTCACATCCTGCACGGGATCAACTTCGACGTGAACGCGGGCGAGGTCGTCACCCTGCTCGGGCGTAACGGCGCCGGTAAGACGACCACGCTGAAGTCGATCATGGGCATCATCGGCAAGCGTACCGGCTCGGTGAAGTTCAACAACCAGGAGATCATCCGCGCGACCTCCGACAAGATCGCGCGCATGGGCATCGCATTCTGCCCGGAAGAGCGGGGCATATTCTCCAGTCTCGATGTGCGGGAGAATTTGATGCTGCCGCCGGTGGTCCGCGAAGGCGGGCTGCCGCTCGATCAGATCTTCGATCTGTTCCCGAACCTGAAGGAGCGGCTCAACAGCCAGGGCACCAAGCTGTCCGGTGGCGAGCAGCAGATGCTCGCGATCGCGCGCATCCTGCGCACCGGCGCGAGCTTCCTGATGCTGGACGAGCCGACCGAGGGCCTGGCGCCGGTCATCATCCAGCAGATCGGCCACACCATCGCGCGGCTCAAGAAGGAGGGGTTCACGATCCTCCTGGTCGAGCAGAATTTCCGCTTCGCATCCACCGTCGCCGACCGCTACTACGTGGTCGAGCACGGCAAGATCATTGACGGATTTTCCAATGCGGATCTTGCCGCCAACATGGACAAGCTCCACACCTATTTGGGTGTCTAGAACTGCCAACGAGAAAATTCAAAAAGGAAAGTTGCATGAAGACGAAGTCGATTGCATCATTGCTGCTGACCACCGCGCTCACCTTCGCCGTAACAGGCGTCGCCTCCGCGCAGGACAAGACCGTCAAGATCGGCGCGCTGTCCGATCAGTCCGGCCTCTACGCCGACCTCGGCGGTCCCGGCTCGACGCTTGCCGCACAGATGGCGGTTGAGGATTCCGGCCTGGCGGCGAAGGGCTGGAAGATCGACATCATCTCCGGCGATCACCAGAACAAACCCGACATCGGCACCGCGATCGCGCGGCAGTGGTTCGACGTCGACAAGGTCGACATCATCGTCGACGTGCCGAATTCGGGCGTGGCGCTCGCCGTCAACAACGTCATCAAGGAAAAGAACGGCGTCTACATCAATTCGGGCGCGGCGACCTCGGATCTCAGCAACGCGCAGTGCTCCCCCAACACCGTGCACTGGACCTACGATACCTACATGCTGGCCCACACCACCGGCCAGGCGCTGGTGAAGGCCGGCGGCGACACCTGGTTCTTCCTGACCGCCGACTATGCCTTTGGTGCGGCGCTCGAGCGCGACACCACGGCGGTCGTCACCGCCAACGGCGGCAAGGTGGTCGGCGGCGTCAAGCATCCGCTGAACACGCCCGACTTCTCGTCATTCCTGCTCCAGGCGCAGTCATCCAAGGCAAAGATCATCGGTCTTGCCAATGCCGGCGGCGACACCACCAACACGATCAAGCAGGCTGCCGAGTTCGGCATCGGCAAGGGCGGCCAGAAGCTCGCGGCGCTACTGCTCTTCCTCACCGACGTCAAGGCGATCGGGCTGGAGACGGCGCAAGGCCTCAACTTCACCGAGACCTTCTACTGGGACATGAACGACCAGACCCGGGCGTTCTCGAAGCGCTTCGCTGACAGGATGAAGAACAACGCACCGCCCACCATGGTGCAGGCCGGCGTCTATTCGGGCGTGCGTCACTATCTCAAGGCGCTGGAAGCGCTCGGCGGCAATCCCCATGACGGCGTCAAGGTCGTCGAGAAGATGAAGTCGATGCCGACGGAGGACGATCTGTTCGGCAAGGGCGAGATCCAGCCCAACGGCCGCACCATCCACAACGCCTATCTGTTCGAGGTGAAGAAGCCCTCCGAATCCAAGGGGCCGTGGGACTTCTACAAGCTGGTCGGCACGGTGCCGGGCGATCAGGCTTTCACGCCGCTGTCCGAGAGCAAGTGCGCGCTCTTGAAGAAGTAAGATAACCGCCCGCAGGCCATCAGGCCCGCGGGCGACTTTCAGGGAACGCCGAAGGGACCGGGTGCGGGATCGATGCAGGCTCTATACGCTCAGCTACTGGTGGGACTGATCAACGGCTCGTTCTACGCGCTGCTCAGTCTCGGGCTTGCCGTGATTTTCGGCATGCTCAACATCATCAATTTCGCCCATGGCGCGCTCTACATGATGGGCGCCTTCGTTGCTTATTTCCTGTTGAGCCTCGGCGGCATCAACTACTGGTGGGCGCTGCTGATCGCACCCGTGATCGTCGGCATCTTCGGCATGATCCTGGAAAGGACCATGCTGCAATGGCTGACCGGGCTCGACCATCTCTACGGCCTGCTCCTGACCTTCGGCATCGCGCTGATCGTGCAGGGCGTGTTCCAGAACTATTTCGGCTCCTCCGGTCTGCCTTACGCCATTCCGGACCAGCTCAAGGGCGGCATGAATCTGGGCTTCATGTTCTTGCCGATCTATCGCGGCTGGGTGGTCGTGTTCTCGCTGGTCGTGTGTCTGGCGACCTGGTTCCTGATCGAGAAGACCCAGCTCGGCGCTTACCTGCGCGCCGCCACCGAAAATCCGACGTTGGTGCGCGCCTTCGGCATCAACGTGCCGCGCATGATCACGCTGACCTATGGTCTCGGCGTCGGCCTTGCCGCGCTCGCGGGCGTGCTCTCGGCGCCGATCAACCAGGTGCGGCCGCTGATGGGCGCCGACCTCATCATCGTCGTGTTCGCGGTGGTCGTGATCGGCGGCATGGGTTCGATCATGGGCTCCATCATCACCGGCTTCGCGCTGGGCGTGATCGAGGGTCTGACCAAGTATTTCTATCCCGAGGCCTCCAACACCGTCGTGTTCGTGCTGATGGTGCTGGTGCTCTTGGTGAAGCCAACGGGATTGACGGGAAGGGCGGCCTGATATGACAACCCTGACGGACGACACGCTGCCGGTGACCCCTCGCGCGATGCGCGACGAGATGATCGCTTTCGTAGTGATGGCGCTGCTGCTGGCGTCGGTGCCATTCACGGGCGTCTACCCGTTCTTCGTGATGCAGGCGCTGTGCTTTGCGCTGCTCGCCTGCGCCTTCAATCTGCTGATCGGCTATGGCGGCCTGTTGTCGTTCGGCCACGCCATGTTCCTGGGTACCGCCGGCTATTGCTGCGCGCATGCGCTGAAAGTGTGGGCGCTGCCGCCCGAGCTCGGCATCCTCGTCGGCATCGCCGCGGCTTTCGTGCTCTCGCTCATCACCGGCTACATCTCGATCCGCCGCCAGGGCATCTATTTCTCGATGATCACGCTGGCGCTGTCGCAGCTGCTGTACTTCATCTACCTCCAGGCCCCGTTCACCCACGGCGAGGACGGCATCCAGGGCATCCCGCAGGGACACATGTTCGGCGTGTTCGATCTGTCCAAGCCGACGGTGCTCTATTACGTCGTGCTGGTGGGGTTCCTCGCCGGCTTCCTGCTGATCTTCCGTGTCATCAACTCGCCGTTCGGCGAGGTGCTGAAGGCGATCCGGGAGAATGAGCCGCGGGCGATTTCGCTCGGCTACCGGACCGACCAGTACAAGTTCCTGGCCTTCGTACTGTCGGGAACCCTGGCCGGTTTTGCCGGTGCGCTGAAGGTGTTCGTGGCGCAGAACGCCTCGCTCACCGACGTCCATTGGTCGATGTCGGGCGAGGTCGTGCTGATGACGCTGGTTGGCGGCCTCGGAACCATCTTCGGCCCCGTGGTCGGTGCGTTCGCGATCATCGCCATGCAGCAATATCTCGCCGGCTTCGGCCAGTGGGTGACGGTAATCCAGGGCTCGATCTTCGTAATCTGCGTGCTCACCTTCCGCCGCGGCGTCATCGGCGAAATCGCGCATTACTTCCGGCGATCGCTCTAAGTAGCTGATTCAAAAGTGGTTTACCGACCGCCTGAAAGCGGTGGATGATCCGGCTCCGCGGGCGTGAGATGACACGCGCGCGGATCGAAAATGGTCTATGACAGTTTCATGACGGCCCGACAGGGCCGGGCCATTTCCAACCGGTAGCCTACCCCCATGATGCGATGGTTTCGTGCTTTCCTTCCCAAGGAAGAACGGTTCTTTGACCTGTTCGACCGGCATGCCCGGACGGTGATCCAGGGCTCCATCGCGCTCCAGGGTATGCTGAACGGGGGCGAGGAGACGCCGGTCTATTGCCAGCGCGTCAACCAGTTCGAGAATGATGCCGACAACATCACCCGAGAGGTGCTGACGGCGGTGCGCCGCACCTTCATCACCCCGTTCGACCGCGGCGACATCAAGAACCTGATCACGTCGATGGACGACGCCATCGACCAGATGCAGCAGACGGCCAAGGCGGTGATGCTGTTCGAGGTCCGCACCTTCGAGCCGCCCATGCGCGAGATCGGCGGGCTTCTGATCGAATGCGCCAATCTGGTCGGCCGCGCGCTGCCGCTGATGCAGTCGATCGGCCCGAACGTCGCCATGCTGACCGCGATCACGGAGGAACTCGGCAAGCTCGAGGGCCGCGTCGACGATCTCCACGACATCGGCCTGAAGGAGCTGTTCCTCAAGCATCGCGACGGCAATGCGATGGACTTCATCGTCGGCGTCGAGATCTACGACCACCTCGAGAAGGTGGCGGATCGCTTCGACGACGTTGCGAACGAGATCAACAGCATCGTCATCGAGCAAGTTTAGGACAGGCCGCTGTGGATGCCGCGTTGGGTCTTCCCGTCCTGGTCGGCTTGATCGCCGTCGCGCTGCTGTTCGATTTCCTGAACGGCCTGCACGATGCCGCCAATTCGATCGCGACCATCGTCTCGACCCGGGTGCTGCGACCGCAATTCGCGGTATTCTGGGCCGCGTTCTTCAATTTCGTCGCCTTCATGGTGTTCGGCCTGCACGTCGCCCAGACCATCGGCACCGGCATCATCGATCCCTCGATCGTCGATGCCCAGGTGATCTTCGCGGCCCTGGTCGGCGCCATCGTCTGGAACCTCGTGACCTGGGCGCTCGGCATTCCGTCCTCGTCCTCGCATGCGCTGATCGGCGGGCTCGTCGGCGGCGGCATGGCCAAGGCCGGGATCTCGGCTGCGGTGTGGAGCGGATTGACCAAGACGGTGCTGGCGATCGTGCTGTCGCCGCTGATCGGCTTCCTGCTCGCGATGATGCTGGTGGCGATCGTGTCCTGGGCCTCGGTGCGCTCGACGCCTTTCGCGGTCGATCGCGCCTTCCGTATCCTGCAATTCGCCTCCGCCTCGCTCTATTCGCTCGGCCATGGCGGTAACGACGCGCAGAAGACCATGGGCATCATCGCGGTGCTGCTCTATTCGCAGGGCCATCTGGGCAGCGACTTCTCGGTGCCGTTCTGGGTGGTGCTGTCCTGCCAGGCGGCGATGGCGCTGGGCACCCTGATGGGCGGCTGGCGCATCGTCCGCACCATGGGCCTGCGCATCACCAAATTGACCCCGATGCAGGGCTTTTGCGCCGAGACCGGCGGGGCCGCGACTTTGTTCATGGCAACCTATCTCGGGGTTCCCGTCTCCACCACGCACACCATCACCGGCGCCATCGTCGGCGTCGGTGCCGCCCGCCGCGTCTCGGCGGTGCGCTGGAACGTTGCCAGCTCGATCGTCTACGCCTGGGTGATCACGATCCCGGCCTCGGCCATCGTGGCGGCGCTGACCTGGTGGGCGGTCAAGATCTTCGTCAAGTAACGAGCTTCAGCCCGACGATCCCGGCGACGATCAGCCCGATGCTGGCAAGACGGAGGGCCGTGGCCGGCTCGCCGAACAGCATGATGCCCAGTGTTGCGGTGCCGACCGCGCCGATGCCGGTCCAGACCGCATAGGCGGTTCCAACGGGCAGGGATTTGAGCGCGAGCCCGAGCAGGATGACGCTGCCGGCCATGGCCACGAGCGTGACGACGGACGGAACAAGCCTGGTAAAGCCCTCGGTGTATTTCAGGCCGATCGCCCAGGTGATCTCGAGAAGGCCCGCGACGAACAGGATGCTCCAGGCCATGACGACCCTCCATTCAAGGCAGGGTCGTCCCCGCGGCTGACGTGCTGATGGGCTGGGGAGGCCGTCCTCCCCCCAAAGGCCAGTATGGCCAAGGCGGATATGGGGCTGGCCGGGAGGCTCCGCAATCACCAAATGAGGCTTGATCAGGCCCGTTTTCCCTGCCACACGCTCCCGCCATGTCCGACATCGCCATCACCACAGCCGAATCGCCGGCCCGTTCCCCGCTTGCCGCTGAAGTGGCGCGGCGGCGCACGTTTGCGATCATCTCCCATCCCGACGCCGGCAAGACCACGCTGACCGAAAAGCTGCTGCTGTTCGGCGGCGCCATCAATCTCGCCGGTCAGGTCAAAGCCAAGGGCGAGCGGCGCAACACGCGATCGGACTGGATGAAGATCGAGCGCGAGCGCGGCATCTCGGTCGTGACCTCGGTGATGACCTTCGAGTTCGAAGGGCTCGTGTTCAACCTCCTGGACACGCCGGGCCACGAGGACTTTTCGGAAGATACCTATCGCACCCTCACGGCGGTCGATTCCGCCGTGATGGTGATCGACGCCGCCAAGGGCATCGAGGCGCGCACCCGAAAGCTGTTCGAGGTGTGTCGTCTTCGGGATATCCCGATCATCACCTTCATCAACAAGATGGATCGCGAGAGCCGCGACGTGTTCGAGCTGCTCGACGAGATCGAGAAGACGCTGGCGCTCGACACCACGCCGATGACCTGGCCGGTCGGACGCGGCCGCGACTTCCTCGGCACCTACGACGTCGTCAATGGCGGCGTGCGCCTGCTCGAAGGCGGCGGCGCCAAGACCGGCGCGGCGCAGCAGATCGAGATCGCCGAGCTCGCCAAGCTCAACGCCAATCTCGACGTCTCCGCGGTCAAGGACGAGCTCGAGCTTGTCACCGAAGCGTCAAAACCGTTCGAGCTCGACGCGTTCCGCGAGGGCCACCTGACGCCGGTCTATTTCGGCAGCGCGCTGCGCAATTTCGGCGTCGGCGATCTCCTGGAAGGCCTTGGCAAGTTCGCGCCCGAGCCGCGCGCGCAGGACAGCGACCAGCGCAAGGTCGAGGCCACCGATCCGCGCATGAGCGCCTTCGTGTTCAAGATCCAGGCCAATATGGATCCGAACCACCGCGACCGCATCGCCTTTGCGCGCCTCTGCTCGGGCAAGCTCAGCCGCGGCATGAAGGCCAAGCTGGTGCGCACCGGCAAGAGCATGCCGCTGTCGAGCCCGCAATTCTTCTTCGCGCAGGACCGTTCGGTCGCGGATGAAGCCTTCGCCGGCGACGTCGTCGGCATTCCCAATCACGGCACGCTGCGCATCGGCGACACGCTGACCGAAGGCGAGGATTTCAACTTCGTCGGGGTGCCGAGCTTCGCGCCGGAAATCGTTCGCCGCGTCCGTCTCACCGACGCGATGAAGGCTAAGAAGCTGAAGGAAGCGCTTCAGCAGATGTCGGAAGAGGGCGTGGTGCAGGTGTTCCGCCCGCGCGACGGAGCGCCGGCGCTGGTGGGTGTCGTCGGCGCGCTCCAGCTCGACGTGCTGAAGGCGCGGCTGGAGGCGGAGTATTCGCTGCCGGTCGAATTCGAGGTCAGCGAATTCCAGCTCGCGCGCTGGGTCTCCTCGGAGGACCGCAAGAAGCTCGACACCTTCATCGCCGCCAATACCTCCAGCATCGCCGACGACGTCGACGGCGATCCCGTGTATCTGGCGAGGAACGAATTCTATCTCGGCTACACCAAGGAGCGCGCCGAGGGCATCGAGTTCACCAACGTCAAGGACGTCAAGAAGAAGGGGTAGGGCGGCGCCTCATCTTGCGCGCGAGCATGTGAACCCGCGCGGGCTTGACGCGTGCATGGACGATGCCACTTTTGTCGAAGTGACATCGCGAACTCGCATCATGTGGCGCGGCATCCTCGTTTTCATCCTATTGGCGATCTCTACGATCGCTGCCGACGCGAGGCCGCGGCAGATCAATCCGATCCCGTTCGCGCACGAGCCCTGCAGCGTGCTCGACGGCCGCCCCTGCACGCCGTCCTATTGCAGCCCGCTCGAGCCCGGTCCCTGCATTCCCGAGATCGACTATCCCTACGGCCAGAATCTCCAGCTCACCATCCAAAGCGTCCCATCAGAGGCCGATCGCGCCAAATACCAAAAGCCCGATCACGATCTCGACACGATCGGCGACCTCTTCGCCGAGTTGCGTAGCTGCTGGTCGCCGCCATCGGACAATGCGCGCGCGGGCATGCAGATGTCGGTGCGTTTCAGCTTCAACAGGGCCGGAGGCCTGATCGGCCCGCCGCGCCTCACATTCGCGACCGCCGGCGTCCCCGCCGACACCCGCACGACCTATCTGAAGGCGATCAACGCATCGCTGAATGCCTGCCTGCCGCTGAAATTCACTGGCGGGCTCGCCGGCGCCCTGGCCGGGCGGCCGATCGCGATCCGGTATGTCGACAATCGGCAGGTCGCTCAGTAGCGCGCGAGTTGCGACCCGCGGCCAATCGATGATACGCCATTGGCGGGGGCTGCTTTACGGGGGAGGATGTCGTGGGTCTGCTGGTCATGATCCTGGGGCTTGCGCTGTTTTTTGCGACCCATGTGTTCACCACCAAACGTGAGGCGCGCGCGCAGGCAATCGCAAGGCTGGGCGAGGGGACCTACAAGATCCTCTATGCCGTGGTCTCGCTCGCGGGGCTCGCGTTGATCATCTGGGGCTTTGCCCATTACCGCAGCTCCGGCTGGATCGACGTCTGGTATCCGCCGAAGGCGATGAAGCACATCACGCTCGCGCTGATGCTGCCCGCGGTCATCCTGGTGGTCGCCTCTTACCTGCGCGGCCGCATCTACGCGACGCTGAAGCATCCGATGCTGGCCGGCATCAAGCTGTGGGCGGCGGCGCATCTGCTCGCCAACGGCGATCTCGGCTCCATCATCCTGTTCGGCTCGTTCCTGGGCTGGGCGGTATACGACCGCATTTCGCTCAAGCATCGCACCGATAGCGGTGGCCCGCCGATCCCGGTGGGCGGCGTCAGCAATGATCTGATTGCGATCGTCGTCGGCGTCGTCGCCTATCTCGCGCTGGCCTTCGCGTTCCATCCGGTCGTGATCGGTGTTCCCGTGTTCGGGGTCTAGCCGGTCAGCACAAGACGAAACCCGATGTCCATGCGCGGAAGGCAATAAGAGCAACAAGCCGAGGGCCCTTCGATGGACTGGTCGCAATCTCAGATCCCGCCGATGCGGTTCGAGGCGCGCTTTGGCGATCGGGTGGTGCCGGCCTTTTGCGACCGGCCGGCGAGCGTGTGGGAGATGATCGCGCAAGCCCGCGCCCGCAATGCCGATGGCGAGGCGCTGATCGCAGGCAATGTCCGGCTGAGCTGGCGGCAGGCCGTGGAGCAGGCAGCGCAGATCGCCGCGGGCTTCCGCAAGCTTGGCCTGCAGCGCGGCGACCGCGTCGCGATCCTGCTCGGCAACCGCATCGCATTTCCGCTGCTGCTGTTTGCCGCCGCGCATGAGGGGCTGGTCACGGTGCTGCTCAGCACGCGCCAGCAGAAGCCGGAGATCGCCTATGTCCTCGCCGATTGCGGCGCCAGGATCCTGATCCACGAAGCAGGGCTCGCAGAGCGGCTGCCCGATGCGCAGGAGGTGCCCGATGTGATCCATCGCATCGCCGTCGACGACGATCCGGCTCGCTCGCACTTCGCCGCGCTCGCCGACAACCCGCCGGCGCCAGCGCCGGTCGAGGTGAGCGAAGAGGACACGGCGATGATCCTCTACACCTCGGGCACCACAGGCAAGCCGAAGGGCGCGATGCTGGCCCATTGCAACATCGTCCATTCCTCGATGGTGTTCGCGTCCTGCCTGCAATTGACGCAGGCGGATCGCTCGATCGCGGCAGTACCTCTCGGCCATGTCACCGGCGTCGTCGCCAACATCACGACCATGATCCGCTGTGGCGGAGCGCTGATCATCATGCCGGAGTTCAAGGCCGCCGATTACCTCAAACTCGCCGCGCGCGAGCGGGTCACCTACACGGTGATGGTGCCGGCGATGTACAATCTCTGCCTGCTGCAGCCCGATTTCGACGGCTACGATCTGTCGAGCTGGCGCATCGGCGGCTTCGGCGGCGCGCCGATGCCGGTCGCGACCATCGAGAAGCTCAAGGCGACGATTCCCGGACTGAAGCTGATGAACTGCTACGGTTCGACCGAGACGACGTCGCCTTCGACGATCATGCCGGGCGAGTTGACCGAGAGCCACATCGACAGCGTCGGCCTGCCGTGTCCCGGCGCGCGCATCGTCGCGATGGATCCGGATGGGCGCGAGCTGCCTCATGGCGAGATCGGCGAGCTCTGGATCCAGAGCGCCTCCGTCATCAAGGGCTATTGGAACAACCCGAAGGCCACCGCCGAAAGCTTCACCAGCGGATTCTGGCACTCCGGCGATCTCGGCTCGGTCGATGCGGAAGGGTTCGTCCGCGTGTTCGACCGGCAGAAGGACATGATCAATCGCGGCGGCCTGAAGATCTATTCGGCCGAGGTCGAATCCGTGCTGGCCGGCCATCCCGCGGTGATCGAGAGCGCGATCATCGCCAAGGCCTGCCCGGTGCTGGGCGAGCGCGTCCACGCCGTGGTGGTGACACGCAGCCCGGTCGCCGACAGCGACTTACGGGCTTGGTGCGCCGAGCGTCTGTCCGACTACAAGGTTCCCGAGACCATGGCGATCACGCCGGACCCGCTGCCGCGCAATGCCAACGGCAAGGTGCTGAAGCGGCAGCTCCGGGAGCTCCTGGGCGCTTGAGCCGGGCAGGCGCCATCCGGGCTCTCCCGGGTGGTTAACGCCTTGATCGGGCTCGCTTTGCCTTGCCAGCGCCATATCGTTAGGGTACCTCGCCGCCACGTGGGGGACGGGATTCCTGACGCGAACGCTTCCGCGCGCGTACCCGGATGGGCATGGGATTAGCATAAGTGTCTGAATTATTTAACGAAGTCGACGAGGAAGTACGTCGCGAACAGCTCAAGAAGCTGTGGGATAGATATTCGATCTACTTCATCGCCCTGATGGTGCTGGTTGTGGCCGGCGTCGGCGGCTGGCGCGGGTATCAATATCTGGAGGCCAGGAAGGCCGCCGAGGCCGGCGCCGCCTTCGAGAGGGCCGCAGAGCTGTCCGACCAGGACAAGCATGCCGAGGCCGAGGCCGCCTTCACCGAACTCGCCGCCAAGGCGCCGTCGGGCTATCGCACCCTGGCGCGGCTGCGTGCCGCGGCCGAGGCGGCGCCCCGCGACGCCAAGGCTGCCGCCAAGATGTATGACGACATCGCTGCCGACCGCAGCGTCGGCGGTGAGTGGCAGGATCTGGCCAAGGTCCGCGCCGCCGGCCTGCTGCTCGACAGCGCGTCCTATGCCGACATGCAGCAGCGGCTCGAGCCTTCCGCAGCGCCCAAATCGACCTTCCGCCACAGTGCCCGCGAGATGCTGGCGCTGTCGGCCTGGCGCAACAACGACATGACCGCGGCCCGCAAATGGCTCGACGCGATTAGCGAGGACGGCGAAACGCCGCCCGGCCTGCGCTCGCGCGCCGAGGCGCTCCAGGCCCTGCTTCCGCCCGTCGCCAAGAGCTGAGCAAAAAGAGCTGACGACGGGCCCTCTGACGTAAACGAGACACACAAGATGCGCCGTACGCCACGCTTGATCGCAGCCGCCGTCCTGATCGCCTTCACGGGTGTCCTGGGCGGCTGCTCCAGCTTCGATCCAAGCGACATGCTCGACTTCCTCGACACCAAGAAGAAGCTGCCGGGCGACCGCAAGCCGGTCTTCCCGGAGGGCGTGCCGGGCCTCGAGCAGGGCGTCCCGAAGGACATGTACAAGGGCGCTCAGCAGCAGCCCGATCCGAACGCACCTGCCGTCGCGGCTTTGCCCGCCGAGCCGCCGCCCGAGGCCAAGCCGGCGAAGGGAGCCCACGCAAAGAAGACAAGGCAGCCGGCCGCCGCAGCCGTCGCGCCCGCGGAGGCGCCCGCCGGCGAAGTTGACGGCGAGGCCCAGCCGGAGGCGGCGCCGGCCACGGCCGCTCCGCCGCCCAAGCACAAGATCGTCCGCAAGCGCACCACCGCACCGCCGCCGGATCAGCCGGTCCAGCAGGCGCAACCGACCCAGACCACGCAGCAGCAGACGCAGGGCGGCTTCCCGGCGCCGCTGCCGAGCGGCAGCTTCTCGCGCTAATAATTCCACCTGCATTGACAGGCGCAGCCCCGGCAGCGCACGAATGACCGATGTCCTTCACGATTGCCATTATCGGCCGGCCCAATGTCGGCAAATCGACGCTGTTCAACCGCCTGGTCGGACAGAAGCTCGCGCTCGTCGACGACCTGCCGGGCGTCACCCGCGACCGCCGCGAGGGTGAGGCGAGGCTCGGCGATCTCGAATTCACCATCATCGATACCGCCGGCCTCGACGAGGGCGCCAAGGGCTCGCTGACCGCGCGCATGCAGGAGCAGACCGAGACCGCGATCGCGCAGGCCGACGCGCTGTTCTTCGTCATCGATGCCCGCGTCGGCCTCACGCCCACCGACCGCGCCTTCGCCGATTTCGCCCGCAAGGCCAACAAGCCCGTGCTGCTGGTTGCCAACAAGAGCGAGGGCAAGCACGGCGATGCCGGCGCGATGGAATCCTTTGCACTCGGCCTCGGCGATCCCATCCAGATCTCGGCCGAGCATGGCGAAGGCATGGGCGAGCTCTACGATGAACTCGCCAAGCTGATGCCGGAGCCCGTCGACGACGACGAGACCGAGGACGACGAGCCGCTCACCGAGGAAGAGGCCGCGACGCGCCCGATCCGGGTCGCCATCGTCGGCCGGCCCAATGCCGGCAAGTCGACGCTGATCAACCATCTGCTCGGCGAGGAACGCCTGCTGACGAGCCCGGAGGCCGGCACCACGCGCGATTCCATCGCGGTCGAGATCAACTGGAAGGGCCGCGAGTTTCGCGTGTTCGATACCGCCGGTCTCCGCCGGCGCTCCCGCATCGAGGAGAAGCTGGAAAAGCTCTCCGTCGCCGACGCCCTGCGTGCGGTCCGTTTTGCCGAAGTCGTCGTGATGATGATGGATTCGCAGAACCGCTTCGAGGAGCAGGATTTGCGCATCGCCGATCTGATCGAACGCGAGGGCCGCGCGGTCGTGCTCGCCGTCAACAAATGGGACCTGATGGAGAGCAAGGGGGGCGGCGCGATCTCGGGCCTGCGCCGCGATGCCGACCATTGGCTGCCGCAGATCAAGGGCGTGCCGATCGTCGCGGTCTCGGGCCTGATGGGCGAGGGCATCGATCGGCTGATGCAGGCAATCCAGGACGCCTACGCGCTCTGGAACCGGCGCGTGTCGACTTCGGCGTTGAACCGCTGGTTCGAGCAGGCTGTCCAGGCCAATCCGCCGCCCGCCGTGTCCGGCCGACGGCTCAAGCTCAATTACATCACGCAGACCAAGGCGCGCCCGCCGAGCTTTGTACTGTTCTGCTCGCGCGCGGACGCGGTGCCGCAGTCCTATCTGCGCTACCTCATCAATTCCATGCGCGAGACTTTCGAACTGCCGGGCACGCCGGTGCGCATTACTCTCCGTGAAAAGGCCAATCCCTTTGCGCACAAGCGCAAGCGCCCGTCGTGAGTGACGGCGCCGGCGAGGCGACGGCGCAAGGCGCCGTGCCGGCGAGGCGCGGCGCGGTCGCCTTCATCTTCGTCACCATCCTCTTGGACATGCTCGCGCTCGGCGTGATCATGCCGATCCTGCCGAAGCTGATCGAGAGCTTCGTCGACAACGATACCGCCCACGCCGCCCGCATCTTCGGCCTGTTCGGCACCGCCTGGGCGCTGATGCAGTTCGTGTTCTCGCCGTTGCTCGGCGCGCTGTCGGACCGTTTCGGGCGGCGGCCGGTGGTGTTGCTGTCGAATTTCGGCCTTGCCGCCGACTACGTGCTGATGGCGCTGGCGCCGTCCCTGGTGTGGTTGTTCGTCGGCCGCGTCATCTCCGGCATCACCTCGGCCAGCATCTCGACGGCCTTTGCCTATATCGCCGACATCACGCCGCCGGAGCGGCGCGCGGCGGTCTTCGGCCGGATTGGCGCGGCGTTCGGCGCCGGATTCATTCTTGGGCCAGCGCTCGGCGGCCTGCTCGGCGATATCGATCCGCGCTTGCCGTTCTGGGCGTCGGCAGCCCTCAGCTTCGCCAATGCGCTCTATGGGCTATTCGTCCTGCCGGAATCGCTCGCGCCCGACAAGCGCGCGCCGTTCCGCTGGCGGAGCGCCAGTCCGGTCGGGGCGCTCCGCCTATTGCGCTCCAATGCAGTGCTCGCTGCGTTGTCCGTCGTCAATTTCATCGCGCAGGTCGCACATGTCGTGCTGCCCTCGACCTTCGTGCTCTATGCGACCTATCGCTACGGTTGGGATTCCAAGACCGTGGGATTGACGCTGGCGATGGTCGGCATCTGCGCCATGGTGGTGCAGGGGCTTGCGATCGGCCCGATCGTGCGCGTGCTCGGCGAGCGGAACGCGCTGTTGCTGGGCCTGTGTTGTGGCGCGCTCGGCTTCGTCGTCCTGGGCGCTGCGCCGACCGGGCCGCTGTCCTGGATCGGGATTCCCATTCTGGCGCTGTGGGGCATCTCGGGTGCCGCGTCGCAGGCATTGATGACGCGGCTGGTCGCGGCCGAGCAGCAGGGCCAGCTCCAGGGCGCGACCGCGAGCGTGCAGAGCGTGTCGCAGCTCGTCGGCCCGTTCCTGTTCACGCTGACCTTTTCCTATTTCATCAGCGCGGGCGCGCCGCTGCATCTGCCCGGCGCACCGTTCCTGCTCGCGGCAGCGCTGATGGTGGTCTGCGTGGCGATCGCGGTGCGGACGCTGGGGGCGGCGAAGGCAGGATCGTAGGGTGGGCAAAGGCGCGCCGCGCCGTGCCCACCATCTGTTCATGATAGCAAGAAGTCGTGGGCACGCTTCCGCCGCCGCTCTTCGAGCTATGGCGGACAAGTCGCTTTGCCCACCCTACGGCAGTTGTTCCTTCGTCATTCCGGGGCGATGCGAAGCATCGAACCCGGAATCTCGAGATCCCGGGTCTGGTGCTTGCGCACCATCCCGGGATGACCGCTATGCGGTCACTTCTTCACCAGCGGGCAGTCGCTGTCCTTGAGCGGCTTGGCCGCGTCTTCCGCCGAGATCGTGGCGATCTGCTTGTAATAGTCCCACGGCCCCTTCGACTCCTCGGGCTTCTTCACCTCGAACAGGTAAGCGGGGATGAGGCGGCGGCCGTCCTGGCGCAGCGGACCGTTGCCGAACAGCGGATCGTCGGTCGGCAGCTCCTTCATCTTGGCGACGACCTTGGCGCCGTCATGCGGATTGCCGCCGAGCGCGTCCATCGCCTTGAGATAATGCAGCACCATCGCGTAGTTGCCGGCCTGCGTCATCGAGGGCATCGCGTTCTTGCTGGCCAGCGCCGAGAAACGCTTGGACCATTCGCGGGTCTTGTCGTTCAGGTCCCAGTAGAACGATTCGGTGAAGGTCAGGCCCTGGGCGGTCTTCAGGCCCAGCGAATGCACGTCGTTGATGAACAGCAGCAGGGCCGCGAGCTTCTGGCCGGCGGAGACGATGCCGAATTCGGCCGCCTGCTTGATCGAGTTCGTGGTGTCGCCGCCGGCGTTGGCAAGGCCTACCACCTTGGACTTGGAGGATTGCGCCTGCAGCAGGAAGGATGAGAAGTCCGCGGTATTGATCGGATGCTTGACGCTGCCGAGCACCTTGCCGCCGTTCGCGGTCACGACCGCCGTGGTGTCGCGTTCGAGCGCGTGGCCGAAGGCATAATCCGCAGTCAGGAAGAACCAGCTGTCGCCGCCGGCCTTGGTCAGCGCCTTGCCGGTGCCATTGGCCAGCATGTAGGTGTCATAGGTGTAGGAGATCGTGTTCGGCGTGCAGGCCTTGCCGGTGAGGTCGGCGGAGGCGGCGCCGGAATTCAGCAGCACCGCATTCTTTTCCTTGACGAGGTTGCTGACCGCCAGGGCGACACCGGAGTTCGGCGTATCGGCGATCGCGTCGACCTTCTCGTTGTCGATCCACTGCCGGGCGATGTTGACGCCGACGTCGGGCTTGTTCTGGTGATCGCCGCTGATGACGTCGATCTTCCAGCCCTTCTTGAGCAGGCCGGAATCCTCAACCGCCATCTTGATCGCAACCACGGAGTTGGGGCCGCCGATGTCGGCATAGAGGCTCGACATGTCGTTGAGCACGCCGATCTTGACGGTCTTGTCCTGCGCGTAGGCGGATGTTGCAAAACCGAAGGCGGCACAGGCCAGAAGGGCCGCGGAGCGGCGCGCGAACGTCGTCGTCATAAAAGGTTTCCTCCCTTGTCAAATATGCGGACGGCTCTCTTGCGAAGCCTTGTTCCGGCTGATTGGCTCTAGCCTTTCCCAGGGCCGGCGGCAATGCGCCTAAAGCCGGATGACGCTGCGTCGTAGCGTCATCCTTCGGTTAACTTTTGGGCAAAATGCGTTGAGACGCTATTTGAGCGCGTCCGATGTCAGCTTGAATTTCTGGATGCGCTTTCCGGTATCGACCTCGGCGGTATAGACGTTACCCCTCGCGTCGATCGCCATGGCATGCACCCAGTGGAATTGACCGGCGTTGCGGCCGTTGTGCCCGAAGCTGCCGACCACGCTACCATCTTCGCGCTTGATGACCCTGATCTCGTTGTTCTCGCCGTCGGCGCTGAGCAGATAGGTCTGCTTCGGATCGGGCCAGATCGCGATGTCCCACACCGCGCCGTTGCCGAGCGTGTTCTTCTCGAAGAAGAACTCCTTCACGAAGCTGCCGTCCTTCCTGAAGACCTGGATGCGGTTGTTGATGCGGTCGCAGACATAGACGAGGCCGTCATTGGCAAGCTTCACGCAGTGGACCGGGTTGCCGAATTGCTGCGCGACCTGCGCCTTGGGATCGTAGGGCGCCTGCTTGGCGTCGTCGGGCTTGTTGCCGTAGGCGCCCCAGTGCCGCTTGTAGGCCAGCGTCGTCGCATCGAACACGATGACGCGGCGGTTGCCGTAGCCGTCGGCGACGTAGATTTCGTTCGCCTCCTTGTCGAGTGCGGTCTCGGCGGGCTTGCCGAGCTGCGTCGTGTCGTTGCTGCCGAGGCTCGGGGCGAACTTGCCGATCTGGGCGACGAACTTGCCGTCGAGCGTGAACTTCAAAATGGCGTTGTCGTTGTCGGCATTGCCGCCGACCCAGACGAAGCCGCGCTCGTCGACCTCGATGCCGTGCTCGCGGCCGACCCATTCATAGCCCTGGCCGGGACCGCCCCAGGACCGCAGCAGATTGCCGTCGGCGTCGAACTCGAGCACGGGCGGCGCCGACACGCAGCATTTCGAGCGCGGCGGATTGAGGCTTGCGCCTTTCTCGTCGTCGGTGAGCGAGCGCGGGCGATGGATCACCCAGATATGGCCCTGCCAGTCGACCGTGATGCCGCCGACCTGGCCGAGAATCCAGTTGTTCGGCAGCTGCTTCGGCCAGGAGGGATCGACCGCGAAGGTCGGGACGTCGCCGGCCTTCGACGCAACCGGAGACGCGAGCGCGACGGCTGCGATCAGAATGGAGAGTGCGTGACGTGCGAGCGCAGACGCAAAGCCTGCGCGATCATGCCATGGCGCCATGGCAACCTCCCATTTTTGGCGTGCGGCTTGCTGCCGCTTGCGCGCGGGCAGTCAATCGCGGGGAGGCTGGCGAGTCAATCTGGCAAGGAAATTACGCAGGCGAGCGGAAGCTCATCAGGTTGCGGGTCTTGTAGTCATAGAACTTGCCGGTCTCGGTCCAGTCAGGCGCGCACATCGGCACGATGAATTCGGCGACCTGCTCGGGCGTGTCGAGCGTCGCGGGGTCTTCGCCCGGCATCAGCGTGGCGCGCATGCGGGTGCGGACCGGGCCGGGGTTGAACAGGTTGACGCGGAGCTTCGTGTTCGCGGTCTCCTGCGCCCAGGCGCGCGCCAGCGTCTCCAGCGCGGCCTTGGACGCTGCGTAGGGGCTGACATAGGCGGTCGCCTTGTTGGCGGCGCCCGAGGTGATGAACACGGCGCGGCCCGCATCCGACTGCTTCAGCAGCGGCTCCATGCAGCGGATCAGCTGGAAGTTGGCGGAGACGTTCACGGCCATCACGTCGGTGAAGGTCTTCAGCTCGATATGGCCGATCGGCGAGGAGGGACCGAGCACGCCGGCATTGCCGACGAGGATGTCGAGCTTGCCATAGCGCTCGTGCAGGCCGGCGCCGAGCCGCGCGATGCCGTCGGAATCGGTGAGGTTGAGCGGCACCAGGGTGGCGCTGCCGCCGATCTTCCGGATCTCGTCATCGAGCTCCTCGAGCCCGCCCTGCGTGCGCGCCACCGCCACGATATGCGCGCCGGCTTTGGCGAGCGCGATTGCTGCGGCATGGCCGATGCCGCGCGAGGCGCCGGTGACGAGAGCAATGCGATCAGCGAGGAGTTTTGTCATGGCGGGGTTTTACAGGCGTGGATGGCCGGGACAAGCCCCCATCCGCATCTGTCATTTCCGGGATGGTGCGAAGCACCAGACCTCAGATGCGCAATCGCGCATCGGGGAATCTCGAGATCCTCAGGTGCGCAATTGCGCACCACAGCTCGATGCTTCGCATCGCCCCGGGATGACGACTACGCCGTCAGCTCGCTTCCGCCAGCAGCGACAATTGCCGCGGCTGCTGTTCGGTCTGGGTCTGGTCGGTGAGGTGGGTCGGATAGGCGCCGGTAAAACAATGATCCGAGAACTTCGGATTGGCCGGGTCGCGGCCGGGCTCGCCCATGGCGCGGTACATGCCGTCGATCGACAGGAAGGCGAGCGAGTCGGCGCCGATGATCTCGCGCATCTCCTCCAGCGAATGCGTCGCGGCCAGGAGGCCGCCGCGGTCGGGCAGGTCGATGCCGTAATAATCGGGATAGAGGATCGGCGGCGAAGCGAGGCGGAAGTGCACTTCCTTGGCGCCGGCATCGCGCATCATGCGCACGATCTTCTTCGAGGTGGTGCCGCGCACCAGCGAGTCGTCGATCAGGATGATGCGCTTGCCTTCGATCGCGGCGCGGTTGGCCGAATGCTTCATGCGCACGCCGGATTCGCGGATCGCCTGCGTCGGCTGGATGAAGGTGCGGCCGACATAGTGGTTGCGGATGATGCCGAGCTCGAACGGCACGCCCGAATGCTGGCTGTAGCCGACCGCGGCGGGCACGCCGGAATCCGGCACCGGCACGACGACGTCGATCGGCACGTGGCTCTCGCGCGCGAGCTGCGCACCGAAGGCCTTGCGGACCTCGTAGACCGAGCGGCCGTGGACGATGGAGTCCGGACGGGCGAAATAAATGTATTCGAAGATGCAGGGACGCGGCGCCATCGGCGGGAACGGCTTGTGGATGTCCTGGCCGTTCTCGTCGAACACGATGACTTCGCCCGGCTCGATGTCGCGGATGAAGCGCGCGCCGATGATGTCGAGCGCGCAGGTCTCCGAGGTCAGGATCGGGCAGCCGTCGAGCTCGCCGAGCACCAGCGGGCGGATGCCACGCGGATCGCGCGCGCCGACCAGCTTCTTGTTGGTCAGCGAGACCAGCGCATAGGCACCCTCGATCTCGCGCAGCGCGTCGATGTAGCGCTCGATGAAGCGGCTGCGCCTGGAGCGCGCGACCAGATGCAGGATCACCTCGGTGTCGGTGGTCGACTGCATCATGGCGCCGTGGCGCACGAGCTCGCGGCGCAGCGTCAGGCCGTTGGTGAGGTTGCCGTTATGGGCGACCGCCAGACCGCCGGCATTGAGCTCGGCGAACAGCGGCTGCACGTTGCGCAGGATGGTGGCGCCGGTGGTGGAGTAGCGGACATGGCCGACGGCCATATTGCCGGGGAGGCGGTCGATTACTTCGCGGCGGGAGAAGGTGTCGCCGACGAGGCCGAGGCGGCGTTCACTGTGGAAGCGGCTGCCGTCGTAGGAGACGATGCCGGCGGCTTCCTGGCCGCGGTGCTGAAGGGCGTGCAGACCAAGCGCGGTGATGGCGGCGGCGTCCGGGTGACCATAGATGCCGAAGACGCCGCATTCCTCGCGCAGCGTATCTCCCTCCAGGTCGTCCTGAACCTCTAGAACGGCCGGGCTTGGGCCGGCGTTTGGATCGAGATCAAGTTGGGCGTCCTGGTCAGGGTGTCGCATCTCGTCCGCGCCTCTCTTTAAGGGCAATCAACGCGCCGCAGGTTTCTCGATCAGTTTCTTCAAACTGTCACGAGCAGGTTTACTGTATCCGTCGCCACTGCCCGAAGGCTGCTGCTCGGATTCAGCTTGATCATCATCTGGTTTGTTTTTCTTGAATCTCTTCAAGATGGTGTTCTCGGGGTCGTCAGGCAAGAGGGCCATCAGCCAATCCCCGGTTCCCTGGAGCACCACGCGGGATTTGGCCCCCGTCACCCAGTCCGGGCGCTGCTTGTCCGGAACCAGCCAGGTGAAGAACAGGAAGGCGACCACGACGATCAAAAGCCCGCGAGCCAGGCCAAACAGGAAGCCGAGGGTGCGGTCCAGCGCGCCGATCCTGGAATCCAGGATCATGTCGGAGATCCGGACCGTGATCACGGAGACCACGACCAGGGTGCCGACGAAAACGCCGGCGACGACGACCACGCTCGCGACGGTATCGTTGTTGAAATAGCTCTTGGCGGTCGGCAGCAGCTTTGAGAAGGAGTACAGCGTCACGATCGCCGCGGCGCCCCAGGCCGCGATCGACAGGATTTCGCGCATGAAGCCGCGGACCATCGCGAGCAGGCCCGAGATCAGCATCACACCGAGCAGGATCAGGTCGAGGAGTGTTACTGGCATCGGCTGGTCTGGTCCGCTCGTACGTCGAAGGTGCTCTAGCCGAATCGGTGTTTGGCCGCTGCCCTAAAAGAGGGGCAGACGGCGTTCCCGGCAAGGCCGCAACCTCGCAATCCCATGCTGCTTTTGTGACGGCTGTATAGCGGCGGGGGCCTCCGACGTCACCTCCACCTAACCCTCTCCACGGCGGAATCTTGCCGGTGTGGCATTTTTCTCTGCCGGCGCGTTCGATTCGCCCCGGCGGGAGCCCTTGGCGGCAATCTCTGCGACCAATGTCGTCAGGCTGTTGACCGCGTTCAGGGACAGTCCGGCGTCACCGCCGGCATCCCCGCCTCGGGCCGATTCGGGCAGCACGGCGCGCTTGAAGCCCAGCTTGACCGCCTCCTTGAGCCGGGCCGGGGTCTGCGCCACCGGCCGGATCACGCCAGAAAGTGAAATCTCGCCGAAATAGACCGCATCCGTGGGTAACTGCGCGTTAACCAGGGAGGACACCAGCGCGGCCGCGGCGGCCATGTCGGCCGCGGGCTCGTGGATGCGCAAGCCTCCCGCCACGTTCAGATAGACGTCGTGGCCCGACAGCTTGACCCCGCAATGGGCCTCCAGCACCGCCAGCACCATCGAGAGCCGACTCTGATCCCAGCCCACCACGGCCCGTCGCGGGGTGCCGAGCGAGGTCGGCGCCACCAGCGCCTGCAATTCGACCAGGACGGGCCGCGTGCCCTCGATGCCCGCGAACACTGCGGTGCCGGGCGTGCCGAGATCACGCTCGGACAGGAACAGCTCGGAGGGATTGGTGACCTCGCGCAGGCCAAGGCCCGTCATTTCGAACACGCCGATCTCGTCGGTCGGGCCGAAACGGTTCTTCACGGCGCGCAGGATGCGGAACTGCTGCGAGCCTTCGCCCTCGAACGACAGCACGGCGTCGACCATGTGCTCGACCACGCGGGGGCCGGCAATCTGGCCGTCCTTGGTGACATGGCCGACCAGGATGATGGCCGCACCGGTTTTCTTCGCAAAGCGGATCAGCGCCTGCGCCGAGGCGCGCACCTGGGTCACCGTGCCCGGCGCGGATTCCACCGTGTCGGTCCACATGGTCTGGATCGAATCGATCACGATCAACCGCGGGACCGCGCCCTCGGACAGCGTCGAGACGATGTCCTCGACCGAGGTCTCGGCGGCGAGCTGCACCGGCGCATCCGACAGCCCGAGCCGTTCGGCGCGCAGGCGCACCTGCGCGACCGCCTCTTCGCCGGAGATGTAGACGATGCGGTGGCCGGCGCGTGCCATCATGCTGGTGGCCTGCGTCAGCAATGTCGACTTGCCGATGCCGGGATCGCCGCCGACCAGCAGCACCGAGCCGCGCACGAAGCCGCCGCCGGTGACGCGGTCGAGCTCGGTCATCCCTGAGGACAGGCGCGGCGCATCCTGGGTTTTCCCCGACAGGCTCTCCAGCGCAAACGTCCGTCCCTTGCGCTTGGAGCGGATCGAGACGGGGACGCTGCCGCTGGTGTCCTCCTCGGCGAGCGTATTCCACTCG
This sequence comes from Bradyrhizobium sp. CCBAU 65884, assembly GCF_028128835.1. Classification (NCBI taxonomy): domain Bacteria; kingdom Pseudomonadati; phylum Pseudomonadota; class Alphaproteobacteria; order Hyphomicrobiales; family Nitrobacteraceae; genus Bradyrhizobium; species Bradyrhizobium sp. CCBAU 65884. The sequence continues at coordinate 176,699 of NZ_LBJU01000122.1, forward strand.
CCGCAGGATTCGCACTTGCCCTGCCAGCGGTTGTAGGCCGCGCCGCAGTTCTGGCAGACGAAGGAAAGCGTGTTCTTGGCCATGGGGCGTCAATCGTGCTCAGGGAGATTGCGTCGCGTTCCATAGCATGGAGAGCCCGGCCGCGACCATGATCGCGTCCATCATCAGGCGGAACACGTCCGGCTTCAGGTGCAGCACGAAGCGCTTTGCGATGAAGGCGCCCGACATCAGCGAGGCGCCCGCGATCAGGCCCTTCATGAAGACATCGCCGGTCAGCGCGCCGAAACGCTCGAAGGTCACCGATTTCGCGAAGTAGAGGCCGAGCGAGGAGGCCGCCTCGGTGGCGAGGAAAGCGCCCTTGCTGAGTCCGTAGAACAGGAACAGCGGCACGCTGAGCGGGCCGGTCGAGACCACGATGCCGGTGAGATAGCCGATCACGGCGCCGCCGATCGCCAGATGCCAGAGATTGGCCTTGAGGTCGTGCCGCGCCAGCCAGTGCCGCACCGGCACCATCGCGATCAGGAAGATGCCGATGGCGAGGTCCACCGCATGCGAAGGCAGCGCCAGCAGCGTCCGTGCGCCGAGCACGGCGGCCGGGATGCCCGTGACCGAATAGGCCGCGCAGGCCCGCCAGTCGACCTCTCGCCACCAGGCCAGGATCCGCGAAAAGTTCGCCATCACGGACGCCACCGCCATGATCGGCACCGCTTCCTTCGGCCCATAGGCATAGACCAGCACCGGCATCAGCATGATCGACGAGCCGGTGCCCACGATGCCTGAGATGGTGCCGGCGACGAGGCCGACGATGAGGACGAAGAGGAAGGCCAAAACGCTCTCCACGAATCGGGAGAGTTTAGCCGCGGGCAGCGATATGGGCGATTCGTGCTAGGCGAGGGAACCTATTGCGCTACGCATCGGCATGCCGGTCTGGGCGCCGGCTTTGAGGCATTTCAATGCGGCGGCTTCGCAGCTCACATCGAGCGCAATCTGCAGCGACACGCCTTCGCTCAGCATGGCCGCGAACGCGCCGACAAAGGTGTCGCCAGCGCCGGTCGTGTCCACCGGCGTGATGCGCGGGGCGGGCGCACGCAGGCGGGTGCCGTCGGCCGTCACGGCCAGCGCGCCTTGCGCACCGGCGGTCACGATGCAGGTGAGGTCGCCGGCCCTGGCGAGGTCCGCGGCAGCGGCCTCGTAACTGGACGTAGCGAGGTCGATGGCGCCGGCGGCGTCCAGCGCCTCGTGCTCGTTGACGAGGAGATGGTCGGTCACGGCAAGAAGCTTTGTCACCATCTCGCGGGTCATCCTCTCCGGGACGGGCGCGAGATTCCAGACGACGGTGCCGGCGGCCAATGTCGTCCTGCGCGCAGCCTCGAGCGCCTGCGCGAAGGGCACTTCCATCTGAAGCACCAGCACCGTGTCGGGACCAAACAGCCTGGCCGGGAGATCCCCGGCATTCGCGGCCATGTTGGCGCCGCTTGCGACCGTGATCGCATTCTCGCCGGCCTGGTCGACCGTGATAAAGGCGCAGCCGGTCGGCTCGTCGGCCCCGACGACGAGGCCGGTGTCGACTTCGTTGGCCCGGAGGTTCTCGATCGCGCTGTTGCCAAACCCGTCCCGGCCGACGCGGCCCGCCATCCGGACTTGTCCCGGTCCCGCGATCCGCGCGGCGGCAACGGCCTGGTTGGCGCCCTTGCCGCCGAAATGCGTCTGGTAGGACGGCGCGAGCACCGTCCGGCCGGGGCCTGGAATGATCGGGACCTTCGCGACGAGGTCGATGTTGAGCGACCCGAACACCAGGATCATGGTGGAGAGGCCCTCAGCCTTGCTCGTCCATGACGCGCAGTTTCTCGACCCGACGGCGGAAATCCTCCTCGGTCGAGAATTCCGCTGAGAGGTAGGACGAGACGAGATCCACGGCGAGCCAGGCGCCGACGATCTGCGCGCCAATGCACATGACGTTGACGTCGTCGTGCTCGACGCTCTGATGGGCGGAATGAACGTCGTGACAGACCGCGGCGCGGATGCCCTTCATCTTGTTGGCCGCGATCGAGGCGCCGACGCCGGTGCCGCACACCATGATCCCGCGTGCGGCTTCGCCCGACGTCACCTTCTGCGCCACGGCCCGCGCGATGTCGGGGAAGTCCACCGGCTCGTCGTCATGGGAGCCGACATCGACGATGTCGTGGCCGAGCTTGCGGATGTGGTCGATAACGGTCTGCTTGAGCGGCCAGCCGGCGTGGTCGGATCCGATGACGAGACGCATGTGGTGTCCTTCTTGATTTTTCATTGACCGTGACAGCCGGAAAGCGGCTGTCACGGCTTCTCTTTCGTTCAGCTACGCATGTCGGGCGGCAGCTCGACCCCGTGGAATTTCTTGTAGATCGCGTTGAGCTTGCCGTTCTTGACGTTCTCGGTGATCCAGCCGTTGAGCTTGTCCATCAGGCGCTGCTCGCCTTTCTTCAGGCCGATGGCGAGGTCGAAGGTTGCGAGCGGAATCTTCGACTCGAAGATGCGGGCGGGATTCTTGACGCCGATCTGGTTGATGATCGTGGCCGACGTGCCGACGCAATCGACCTGACCGGAGACGGCCGCCGTGACTTCCGTGGCGTCGTCGTCATAGCGGGCGATCGTCAGCTCCTTGTCCTTCATGTTGGACAGGGTGGTATCCTGCGTGGTCCCGCGCGAGACGCCGATGGTCTTGCCTTTCAGGTCGGGCCAGTCCTTGACGTTCATCGACTTGAGGCAGCCGACGTCGGACTGCAGCGTCGCATAGCGCTTGGTGAAGTCGATGACCTTGGCGCGCTCGGGCGTCACCGACAGGGTCGAGATGATGATGTCGGCCTTGCCGGTCAAGACGTTCGGGATGCGGGTCGCGCCGGTGGTCTGGATGAATTCGAGCTCGAGGCCCCAGTCCTTGGCGAGCAACTGAGCCACCTCGACGTCGGAGCCGGTCGGCTTCATGCTGGAATCCATCATGCCCGAGGGCGGAATCGCAAGGTCGGTTGAAATGCGAATCTTCTTGGCCTTCATCACGTCGTCGAGCAGGTCGGCCGATGCCGGCGTGGCGGACAAAATGACGAGGCCGAGCAGCGCGGCGGCGGTCCCCAGCAGTGTCTTGTTGGTCATCCCTAGTTCTCCTCTCCCTGTTATGATTTTAGATTTCCCGTGCCCACGAATTGCGTGAGCTCCGGCGTCGTCGGCGATGTCAGGATCGAGGCGGGGCCGGTCTCGTGAACCTTGCCGCGATGCATGAACACGATCCGGTCGGCGATGCCTTTGGCAAAGCCCATCTCGTGCGTGACCATCACCATAGTCATGCCGTCCGCCGCCAGCTGCTCGATCACCTTCAGTACTTCGGCGGTGAGTTCGGGGTCGAGCGCAGAGGTGACCTCGTCGAACAGCATCACCTTCGGCTGCATGGCGAGCGAACGCGCGATCGCGGCGCGCTGCTGCTGGCCGCCCGACAATTGCTCGGGATAGGCGTGCAGCTTCTCTTCGAGCCCGACCTGCGCCAGCACCTTGCGTGCGAGGTCCTTGGCCTGCGAATTCGCCAGGCCCTTCACGGCGCAGGGCGCCAGCGTGATGTTCTGCTCGATCGTCAGGTGTGGAAACAGATTATAGCTCTGGAACACGATACCGACGTCCTGGCGCAGCGCGCGCAGATCGACGTTGGGACGGTCGACCCGATGCCCGCAAACGACGATCTCGCCGCCGTCGACCTTCTCGAAACGGTCGATACAGCGCAGCGCCGTGCTCTTGCCGGAGCCTGAGCGGCCGATCAGCGCCAGCACTTCGCCGCGCTCGACTGCGAAGCTGACGCCATCGAGGACCCGGAGCGAGCCAAAGCTCTTTTGCACGTCGCGGAGCGACACGATTGAGTCGGAGGAGGGGTTCTGTTGCATGTCAGGCCGGCGCGAGGTTGGATCTGCCACGCCCCATCCGCCGTTCCAGCCTCTGGCTGAACAGCGACAGCGGATAGCACATGGCGAAATAGATGACGGCGATGATGGCGTAGATGGCGAAGGGCTCGAACAGCGAGTTGTTGACGATCTGCCCCGAGCGCATCAGCTCGACGAAGCCGACGACGGAGGCGAGCGAGGTGTTTTTGACGATCTGCACCATGAAGCCGACGGTGGGCGGCGTCGCGATGCGAATGGCCTGCGGCAGGATAACTTTCATCATGCGCTGGGTCCGGCTCAGCGCCAGGCCTTCGGCGGCCTCCCATTGCGGCTTCGGCACGGACTGGATGCAGCCGCGCCAGATCTCGCCGAGATAGGCGGCGACGTACAGCGTCAGCGAGGCGCCGGCAGCAGCGAGCGGCGAGACCTTGAGGCCGATCGCGGCGAGACCGAAATAGCCGAGGAACAGGATGACGAGTAGCGGCGTGCCCTGGATGAGCTGGACATAGACGGCGCTGGCAATCCGCACCGATTTCAGCGGCGATATCCGCGCGAGCGCGATCACGAAACCGACGATGCCGCCGCCGATCAGCGCGATCACCGACAAGCCAATGGTCCACAGCGCGCCCTGGCCGAGGAACATCAGATGATTGATGTTGAGATGTCCGCCCATGATCATCTCACAACGGCGTGCCGAGCCGGCGACGGCGCGGAAACAGCACGAGCCCGAGGCCCCAGAAGCCGGCGCGCATCACCAGCGACAGGATGACGTAGAGCACGGCGACGATGATGTAGGTCTCGAACGCGCGATACGTATCCGACTGGATGTAGTTGGCGACGGCGGTGAGCTCCTCGGCCGAGATCTGCGAGCAGACCGAAGAGGCCAGCATCAGCAGCACGAACTGGCTGGTCAGCGCCGGATAGACCTTCTCGATCGCCGGCAGCAGGATGATGTGCCAGTAGATCTGGAGGCGCGACAGCGCCAGGCCCTCGGCCGCCTCGATCTGTCCCCGCGGGATCGCCTCGAAGCCGGCGCGCATGATCTCGGCGGTGTAGGCGCCGACGTTGATCGTCAGCGCGGCCACGGCCACCGTGAAAGCGGAGAATTTCAGCCCCAGACTGGCCAGGCCGAAATAGACCAGGAAGATCTGAACCAAGAGCGGCGTGTTGCGGATGGTCTCGACATAGGCCTTGCAGGCGCCTGATATCAGCGCGTTGTGCGTTCCGCGCCCGACCGCCGCGAGCGTGCCGAGGAGGGCGCCGAGCACCGTCGCGAAGGCGGCAAGCTCCAGCGTGAGGACGGCGCCGGCGAGAAAGCTCGGCCAACGCTCCAGCACTGCGGGGAAGTCGAGTTGAAGGCTCATCGCCACCCGTTCAGCCGGTTGTCTGGTTGGTCATGCGGTCGTAGACGCGGAACAGCGCCTGGTTGCCGTTGCTTCCTTCGTCGTGCGCGCGCGCATCGACATACTGGCTGGTCACGAGCGCGGTGCCGGGGAGCGGCACGCTGAGCGCCTGCGCGTGCTCCTGGACCAGGCGGAGGTCCTTGAGCTGGAGATCGATCCGGAAGCCGGCGGAGACGTCGCCTGCGATCATCTGGGGGCCGAGCTTGTCGAGCATCCAGGAGGCCGCGGAGCCACCGAGCAGCACCCGGCGCAGCAGATTGAGATCGAGGCCCGAAGCGCGGCCAAGCGCCAGCGCCTCGCAAATCGCCTGGATGTTGATGCCGCAGATCAGCTGGTTGCAGAGCTTGACGGTCTGGCCGGCGCCGGACGCGCCGACATGCGTGATGGTGGTGCCCATCGCACGGAAGAACGGCTCGGCCTGCGCAAAGGCGCCCGCATCGCCGCCGGCCATGATCGAGAGCGCGGCATTCTTGGCGCCAACCGGCCCGCCCGAGACCGGCGCGTCGATGAAGCCGACGCCGATCTTTTGCAGGTCGGCATGGATACGGCGGACGGCGACCGGCGAAATCGTGCTCATGTCGACGACGAGCTTGCCTGATGGCGGCGACTTCAGCAGGCCGTGCTCGCCGTAAATGGTCGCCTCGACATGGGGCGTGTCGGGCAGCATGGTGATGACGATGTCGGCGCCTTGCGCGGCATCGGCTGGACTCCTGGCACGAGCAGCGCCTTCCCTGGCGCTGTCGGCCAGTGCCACCTCGTCGAGATCGAACACGCGAACTGCGTGGCCGGCCATCAGCAAGTTGCGCACCATCTCTCGGCCCATCGTGCCGATGCCGATGAAGCCGACATTGCCCTTGTCGTTCCGTCCCATGTAATCAGTCCGTTTCTTGGTTGATTGGCTTCTTGGTTGACCGCGCTGCCGCGATCATCCCGAGGCGCTGGTCTTGTCGATGTCGCCGACGATGGCGCGCCGCCGGTACTCGTCGCCGATGGCAAAATGCTTGCGCAGCGTCGCGTCCGCCCGCTCCGGGTCTCGCGCAATCACGGCCTCGAAGATGCGGCGGTGATCGTCGATCAGATAGGTCTTCATCGACGGAAAGGCCTGCACCAGCTCACGGCGGCTGCGATGCGAATGGGTCAAGAGGCCGGCCAACGAACCATGCAGGACCGTCAGTGTCTCCGAATGCGAGGCGACGACGATGGCACGGTGGAAGTCGAAATCGGCCATGCCGCCGGCATCGGCCTCGTCGATCGTCTCGCCGATCTTCGCGAGCGCGCGCTGCAGGCGCTCGAAATCGGCAATGTTGGCACGCTCGCAGGCGAGGCGGATCGCCTGGCATTCGATCGCGACGCGCGCCTGCATGACGTCGTCGAGCATGTCCGCCTGCTGGGCGAGCGCGAAGGTGAAGAAGTCGTTCAGCACCGACACGTCCGGCCGGGTCACCACGGTGCCGATGCGATCGCGGATCTCGACGATGCCGAGCACGGTGAGGGCACGCAGTGCCTCGCGGACGATCGGCCGGCTGACGCCGAGGAGAGTTGCCAGCTCGCGTTCCGAGATGAGGCGGTCGCCGGGCTTGAGCGAGCCGGCGAGCAGGCGTTCGCGCAGGAAGGCGAACACCTTCTCGAACCCTTTTTCGCCTTCGGTGGCCCGCTTGAGCTCCATTCCCGTCCCGCTGGTCTGATCTTGGTCAGACCAGTATGCTGACCAAGGGGCTGAGGTCAAGAGGCTCGGCTCTCAAGCCGGCCTCGGTTCCGGCCTTAGTCCACCGGGAGCCGCTTTTGGCCGTCGATGTCGACATCGCCCAGTCCATGATCGGGTCGTCGGGGCGGCATCGAGGCGGCGCTCGCGGCAAACTGGACGGCGAAGCTCGACTATCTCCACATCGACCTTGGCAGCACCTATTCGACGAAGACGTTCATTCTCGACAACGACGAGTTACCGATCCGACATCCGCAACAATGTCGATCGCGTCGGCTTCAACTCAGCGGACGATCCTCGCAGCGATACTGACACCCATTGCGGGTCGGAGTTTCGGAAACGCTTGAACGTCACGTTCTGCGCCTGTGCGGCACCAATGCAGGCGAGCGACATCGCAGCGATCAGAATAATTCGCACCGCGAATAATCTCGGAATAGATCAGGTGGGCTAAGAAATTATCGCGAAACTGGCGCAACCATGGCTTTCGTGTCGGACACCGTCCAGTCGCTCAGGGTTGGCAACCCTTCTCCTGTTCGGCCAAAGATGGCAGCGATCGGGTTCGATCTTGCGGCGCGCTCTCCGAGTTGCCATCATCCGTGCGAACCGCGATCATGATGCCGTGACTCTCAATTCTCTCAGAAGCAATGTCCGTCGCCTTTACGAGGGCGCAACGCCAAGCGGCGTGCGCTTCCGCTACGCGCTGCTCGCCTTCGACATCGTGACGGTGCTGTTCATCATCGCAACCTCGTTCCTGCCGCCCAGTGAGATCGTTGAAACGCTCGATGTCCTGTTCGGCGTCACGTTACTCGCCGACTTCTCGGCGCGGCTTCTGGTCGATCGGCATCCGTTTCGAAAATTCAGTCAACTCGCGACTTGGGCTGACATGGTTGCGATCGTATCGTTCCTGGCACCGCTTGCCGGCGAGGCGGGCGGCTTTTTCCGGATCTTGCGAACGTTGGGCCTGCTTCGCGACTACCAGATGCTGGTGAGGTTGCGCATGGATTCTCCCTTCTTCCGTCGCAACGAAGACGTCATCTTCGCCGCACGAACCTGGCCGTCTTCATCTTCGTCATGACCGGGATCGTTTACGAGACCCAGAAGTTTCGCAACGATGAGATCCGGAACTATGCCGATGCCCTGTATTTCACCGTCACGGCGCTGACAACGACCGGCTTTGGCGACATTACCCTGCCGGGCACGCTCGGTCGCTTGATCACCGTCGTGATCATGATTTTCGGCGTGACGCTGTTCTTCAATCTCGCACGCGCGCTCCTCAGTCCCCACAAGGTGCGATTTCCGTGCCCGACTTGCGGGCTCCAGAGGCACGATGCCGACGCCGTGCATTGCAAGGCCTGTGGCACCGTTCTCAATATTCCCGACGAAGGGGCCATCTGAATCCCCGAGGCATCGTGCCGGTGTTTTGCCCGACGGCAGGCAGGTCGAATTGCGGAAATCAGTAACTCATTGATCCGACAGCGGTCGGCTACTGTGCATGGGGTTGTTTTTCATATTTTGGTTGAGGCGTCCTGCTGCTGACAGCATGTTGGCAGCAGGGGCTGGCTATGCCCCAGTTCTGACACAACGGGAGGGGTCATGCCGATCGAGGCAAGTTGTCATTGCGGTGAGACGGTGTTCGAGGTGACGGAGGCGCCCTCGAGCGTGACGCGCTGCACCTGCACGCTCTGCGCCAAGCGCGGCGCGTTGTGGGCCTATTACACGCCGGCGCAGTTTCGTCTGCTGTCACCCGCGGAGAACGTTGCGACTTATTTGTGGGGTAGCCGCACCGTCAAACATCATTTTTGTGCAAGCTGCGGCTGCGGCACCTATTCGGAGTCGCCGGACTGGTCGACCGGCATCGACAATCCCAAGGTCGCGGTGAATGCGCGCCTGTTCGACGATTTCGATCTGGAGGCGGTGCCGGTCAACATGATCGACGGCAAGAACTTGTGGTGAGCATGGATGCGCGCAGATGTCCGCTGCACGTTCGTGCTCTTGAGGCCATTTTGAAAAGCTGATTTGGTTCCGGCCTGGAGAAAAGGGGAGGAAGCCATGATGCGTCTTTTTGCGCGAGTCATGCTCGCAATGTGTCTCGCCGCTGCAGCCGGCTTCAATGTCCAGGCGCAGACCAGGCCGAAGGTGACTTCGCTCGGACCGGACTTCCCCAAGGCAGCGCTGTTCGTCGGCAACAGCTTCTTCTACTACAACAACGGCATGCCCGGGCATCTCACCTTCATGGAGCGGGCTGTGGATCCCGCGAACAAGGCGGTGTACCGCAACACCATGGTGACGATCGGCGGCTCCGGCCTCGATTGGCACGACATGGACAATCTGCTGCGGCCGGGCGGCCTCGGCGCGTATTCCTTCGACGAGCAGAACAACGTCATCTTCAACAAGCCAGGCCGGCAGTACGACGCCGTGGTGATGATGGATTGCAGCCAGTGCCCGATCCATCCGCAATTGAAGGACGCGTTCGCGACTTTCGCGAAGAAGGACAGCGAGATCGTTCGCGTCCACGGCATGCGGCCGGTGCTGTTCATGTCCTGGGCCTATGCTGACAAGCCGGAGATGACGGAATCGTTGGCCGAGGCCTACACGATCGCAGGCAATGCCAACGATGCGTTGGTCATTCCTGCAGGTCTTGCCTTCGCGCGGGTGCGCAAGCTGCGGCCGGAGCTCAATCTGTATGCGCTGGACAAGCGGCATCCGAGTCCGGCGGGCACCTATCTTGCGGCATGCGTGACGTTTGCCGCGTTGACAGGCCGTTCGCCTGTCGACAATGCCTACACTTTGGGGCTGGATGCGGGGACGGCGCAGCTTCTGCAAAAGGCGGCATGGGACACGGTGCAGGACTATTATGGGCGCTGAACTCGCGTGATCGCAGGGTGGGCAAAGGCGCGCTTGCGCCGTGCCCACCATCTGTCTCCGTAAACGAGTTTGGTGGGCACGTTTCGCTTTGCCCACCTACGGCACTTCTGCTATTTCAACACCACCCATGCCGGCGCGTGATCGCTGGCGCCATCCTCGCCGCGGATATTCTTGTCGACGCCGGCCTTGGCCAGGCGCGGGGCGAGGGCAGGGCTGAGCAGGAGATGATCGAGCCGCAGCCCCGCATCGCGCGGCCAGCGGTTCCGCTTGTAGTCCCAGAACGTGTAGATGCGCTGGTCCGGATGCAGCTCGCGGATCGCATCGCACCAGCCTTGCTCGACGAGCGAAGCAAAGGCTGCCCGGCTCTTCGGCTGGATCAGCGCATCCTTGTCCCATGAGCGCGTCGGATAGATGTCGATCTCTGCAGGCGCGACGTTGTAGTCGCCGGCGAGCACGACGGGCAGATCCTGCTTGATGAGGCTCTTGGCGTGGCGCTTGAGGCGCGCGAACCAGTCGAGCTTGAAGTCGAATTTCGGCCCCGGTTGCGGATTGCCGTTCGGCAGATAGATGCTGGTGACGATGATCCCGCGCACGGCGGCTTCGAGATAGCGGGCTTCGAGATCGCTGGGTTTTCCAGGCAAGCGGTCGCGGGTCAGAATGGGCTCTGCATTGCGGGCGAGGATCGCGACACCGTTCCAGGTCTTCTGTCCGCGCCACACCGCGCCATAGCCGGCCTTTTCGATCGCGGCCGCCGGAAATTCGCCATCACTTGCCTTCAATTCCTGAAGCGCGACGACATCGGGCTTTGCCGCGCGCAGCCATGCCAACAGATTGGGCAGGCGGCGGTTGACGTTGTTGATGTTGAATGTCGCGATCTTCATGTAGAGCTACCGGCTCCTGCCTTCCGTACCCGGAGATAAAATGTCCAAGTTGAACTTTGCCGCCATCGTCGTCGCCCTCGCGTTCTCCGGGGCCGCGTCGGCACAATCGTCCGACCCGCGCGGTGCGTGCAAGGGAGACTATGATAAATTCTGCGCCGGCATCGCGCCGGGTGGAGGGCGCGTCGTCGCCTGCCTCACCGACAAGCGCGATCAGCTCAGCGCGACCTGCAAGGCGGCGCTGGACAACAGGAAGAAGAAGTAAGCGATCCCTTCCGTGTCCCGGACGCGCGTAGCGCGAGCCGGGACCCAGACAGCGACACGGTGCGCTGTAGAGAGATGGGCCCCGGCTCAGCAGCGCACTGCGCCGCATCCGGGGCACGAGAGTTCAGCCCGGCAGCGGCGGCGGGGCTGCCGGCTGCTCGATTGGCGGCGGGGAGGGCGGTTGCTCGGCGGCCTGCGCTGGCTCCGGCTTCACCAGCGGTTCCTCTACATTGCCGCCTTTGTAGAGTCGGGCGTAGCGGTGGCCGAGGCTGGTCAGCACCTCGTAGCCGATGGTGCCGAAATGATGCGCGAGCTCGTCGACGGTGATGCCCTCGCCGAGCAGCGTCACCAGGTGGCCGCGCCGCGCTGCATTCGGCGGCAGATCGGTGATGTCGATCGCGATCAGATCCATGGAGACGCGGCCGGCGACGGGGCAGCGCTTGCCGGCGACGATGACCTCGGCGCCGCGGGTGCCGTCATTGGAGCTGGCGGCGCGGAAATAGCCGTCGGCATAACCGACCGCGATGATCGCGAGCTTTGTCGGCCGCCGCGCGGTCCAGGTGCCGCCATAGCCGACGGTCTCGCCGCGCTCGATAGTGCGGATCTGCACGATGCGCGCCTTGAGGTCGACCACCGGCTGCATCGGATTGTCGGCCTCCGGCGTCGGGTTGACGCCGTAGAGCGCAGCGCCCGGCCGCACCATATCGAACTGGAAGGGCGCGCCGAGGAAGATGCCGGAGGAATTGGCGAGCGCCGCCGGCACGCCGGTGAATTCGCTGGCGATGGCGCGGAAGGAAGCGAGCTGCTTGGCATTCACCGGGCTGTTGAGCTGCTCGGCCGAGACCAGATGGCTCATCACCAGCGTGATGCCGTGATCGCCGGCATTGATGCGGGGGATGATGGCCTGCGCTTCCGACAGCGTCAGGCCGAGCCGGTTCATGCCGGTGTCGATGTGAACGGCCGTGCCCCCGGTCCAGCCGGTGCGGCGGCAGAACACGTCCCACTCGGCGAGCTCGTTGAGGTCGCCGATGACAGGACGGCAATTGATCTTGGCGTAGTGCTCGCCGGTATTCTGGAAATAGCCGCCGAGCACGTAGATCGTGGGCTCCGGCACGGCTGCGCGCACCTTGCGCGCTTCCTCGATGGTGGCGACGAAAAAGGTCTTGCAGCCGGCCTTGCTCAGCGCACGCGCGACCTCGGCGGCGCCGCAGCCATAGGCGTCGGCCTTGATCACCGCCGAACACTCAGCCGGCACCGCCGTCTTCTCGAGCTTGCGCCAATTGGCAATGATGGCGTCGAGATCGACGGTCAGCACGCCGCCATAGGCAGCGAGCGCGGCAGCCTGGTTGGCCTCCGCGGAGAGAAGGCCGGATTGTGAGATGGTTTTCGGGTCGGACGCCGCCATTGTCATGGCGTCGTTTTACGCAAGAGGCCGGTCCTGTTCAAGGAACTCAGTAGTCGTTGCCGCTGCGAGCCGGCAACTGACTGTCAGGCGCGAGGTCGCCGAACCGCGTGATCGAGGCCTCGAAGGCCAAGTCAACGGTGCCTGTCGGGCCGTGGCGCTGCTTGCCGATGATGACCTCGGCCTTGCCGTGCGCAAGACTCATGTCGAGCTGCCACTTCTCGTGTTCAGGCGTGCCCGGGCGCGGTTCCTTCATGGCGAGGTAATATTCCTCGCGATACACGAACAGCACCACGTCGGCGTCCTGCTCGATTGATCCGGATTCACGCAAGTCGGAGAGCTGCGGCCGTTTGTCGTCGCGGGATTCGACCTGGCGTGAGAGCTGGGACAGCGCGATGATCGGAACGTTGAGCTCCTTGGCGAGCGCCTTCAGGCTGGTCGTGATCTCCGTGATTTCCTGCACGCGATTATCGCTCCGCTTGCCCGAGCCCGACAGCAGCTGGATGTAGTCGATCACGAGCAGATCGAGGCCCTTCTGCCGCTTCAGCCGGCGGGCGCGCGCCATCAGCTGCGCGATCGACAGGCCGCCGGTCGCGTCGACATAGAAAGGCAGCGATTGCAGCTCGATCGAGACCTCCCGGATCTTTTCGAAATCGGCTTCCGAGATGCCACCGCGGCGGATGTGGGAGGAGGGAACGCCAGTGCGTTCGGCCACGATACGCGTGGCGAGCTGGTCGGACGACATTTCGCAGGAGAAGAAGCCGATGACGCCGCCATTGGCGGCCTTCGTGGTGCCGTCGGCCTGGAGTTCCGGAACATAGGCTTGCGCGACATTGTAGGCGATGTTGGTCGCCAGCGATGTCTTGCCCATGCCGGGACGGCCCGCGACGATGATGAGGTCGGAGTGCTGCAGGCCACCCATCTTGGTGTCGAGGTCGCGCATGCCCGTCGAGATGCCCGACAGCTTGCCGTCGCGCTGGAACGCCTTTGCAGCGAGATCGACCGCGACCGCCAGCGCCTGCGAGAATTTCTGGAATCCGCCGTCATAGCGGCCGGACTCGGCGAGTTCGTAGAGGCGGCGCTCGGCATCCTCGATCTGCGCCCGCGGCGCGAAATCGACCGGAGCGTCATAGGCGACATTGACCATGTCCTCGCCGATGCCGATGAGGTCGCGGCGCAGCGCCAGGTCATAGATGGTGCGGCCGTAGTCCTGAGCATTGATGATGGTGGTCGCTTCCGCCGCAAGGCGCGCCAGATACTGCCCGATGGTCATACCGCCGACGTCGGTGTCGGCGGGCAGGAACGTCTTCAGCGTCACGGGCGTGGCGATCTTGCCCATCCGGATCAGGCTGCCGGCGGTCTCGTAGATGGTCTGGTGCAGCGGCTCGAAATAATGCTTCGGCTCGAGGAAGTCGGAGACACGGTAGAACGCATCATTGTTGACCAGGATCGCGCCCAGAAGGCTCTGTTCCGCTTCGATATTATGCGGCGCGCTCCGGTAGGCGGGAGTGCCAGGCTCGGGTGCGAGTTTGAGGACGTTCGAATCAGTCAGGGCCATGGTCGGACGTGCTTAGCAATTTTCTTGGGCGGATGCGGGGCCGGGATAAAGCGCCGCCTCGGTGCAAAGCGGAAGCGAAAGCTGACCGCTATCAACCGCTCAGTTAAAATGGTGGATGATTAGCGCTCGCAGCACGCGTCGCGCTTGACGGATTTTTGCGGAACTCGCCCGGCCAGGAAGTGGCCGCCACGGCGCCATGGAAAAATCCTGCAACCATGTACCTTATGGCATGAACCTAATGGATTGGCGCGCAGACGAATCCAGAAGCGCGCGAAATGACGCACGCTGGCGGCTTTGGGCTCGCCTTCAGACCAGCAGGAGGTAGACCAGCGCCACCAGAGCCGCCCCGACGCCGGTAACGATCAGGGCGTAATCGGTGCGGAGGTCGTCCTGCACGTCGAATGAGGTTTGGGTCTCTTTGCTCATGGCGACGGTCTAAGCCAGGCCCGACCAGACTTATGTGAATTGGATCACATCTCCCCGGAATCTTTCGGGGGTAAGACGGGAACAGGCAGGCGGGGGAGGGAATTGTCTCCCGCGATCCGTCAACAGGGAACGAGGCAGGCGATGCGGCCAGAACGGCAGCACCAGATTTGGCGGAGCGAGGCGGGTAGCCGGCTTTGGCTCTCGGGGCTGATTGCGGCCATGGAGCACGCGGAACGGCCCGAAATACGTCGCCAGCCTGTCGCCCCGGAAATCCTGGTCGCGCTGAGGGCGCAGCTGGCGTTAACGGCCAGTTTCCGCTCCTCCCAGATGTCGACCCTGCGTCACTAGGATCTATTCACCAGACTAGGACCTATTCACCAGCCAATTTCAGTCTGGGCTTGCTCGCGCGTTCGCGAGCTCGCAGCCGGGCTTCTTCACGCGGCATGTAGTCGCGGGTGATCGGCACCACGCCCTGGCGCCGGGTGAGCTGGATCTGGAAGTTCATCATGGCTTGCTTGCGGAACGTCATCTCGCAGGCCGCCAGATAGAATTCCCACATCAGCGCGAAGCGCTCGTCGTAGAGCTGCACGGCCTCCTCGCGCCGCGCCATGAAACGTTCCCGCCAGGCCTTCAGCGTTTCCGCGTAGTGCAGGCGCAGGATCTCGATATCGCAGACCAGGAGGCCGGCGCGCTCGATCGCCGGCAGCACCTCCGACAGCGCCGGGATGTAGCCGCCGGGGAAGATGTATTTGGCGATCCAGGGATTGGTCGAGTCCGGGCCCTGCGAACGGCCGATCGCGTGCAGCAGCATGATGCCGTTCTCGCCCAACAGCTCGGCGCAGCGTTGGAAGTAGGTGTCGTAGAAGCGGGCGCCGACATGCTCGAGCATGCCAACGGAGACGATACGGTCGAACGGGCCCTCGATGTCGCGATAGTCCTGGAGCAGGAATCTGGCCGATCCGGTCAGGCGCTTTTCAGCCGCGCGCGCGTTGGCGAGCTGCAGCTGCTCGCTCGACAGCGTCACGCCGGTGACGTCGGCGGCGGCGATCTCGGCGAGGTAGAGCCCGAGCCCGCCCCAGCCGGAGCCGATGTCGAGGACGCGCTGGCCGGGCCTGACCAGCAGCTTTGCGGCGATGTGCCGTTTCTTGGCGATCTGCGCGTCGTCGAGCGTCGCGTCCTGCGTCTCGAAATAGGCGCAGCTATATTGCTTGTCGGCGTCCAGGAAGAGCGAATAGAGCCGGGCATCGAGATCATAGTGATGCGCGACGTTGTGGCGGGAGCGCGAGCGCGGATTGAACTGCTTCAGATGCCGCGTCAGATAGCGCAGGCGCCACCATGGTTTTGCCCACTGCGGCAATAGGTCGGGTTGATCGAGCAGGATCGCGAGGGCATCAGCTATGGTGCCGCGCTCGACGATGAACTCGCGGTCCATATAGGCCTCGCCAAGCCCGAGCTCGGGATTGACGAGAATCTTCCGCTCCGCCTCCGCGGTGACGAAGCGCACCGCGACCGGTTCGCCAGTGCCGTCTCCAACGGTGAACTTCGATCCGCTCGAGCCGGTCACCGTCATCGTGCCGCGGCGGATGAATTGAGACAGAAATCTACGCAACAAGAGGTCCATCGACACCTTCCTCTCGAGCGAACCCGAAGGGATGCGACTAACCCGGCCTTCACTTCTGACGCCCAGGTGACGCGGCGGTTCCTATGCGCTTGCATCCAAATTTAGGGAGGCAGGATCGGCTGCGCTAATGCGCTGAGTTCACAGCCGATATTCGCAAACCGCTTAATCACATCCTTGCGCGTGGTGCCTGCTTCCATTCGTGGCTCAATCGGATAAAAGGTGACCGCTGCCGCGCCGCACGCTGGCTGCAACTCTCGGAATTCAATGGAGATGATGGGAATGTCGAGCCGAGCGCTCAGCCTCGCGACGGTATTGCTTCTGATCGGCTTCGGCGCGGCCGATACCGTTTTTGCGCAGGTGACCAACCTCGAGGCCGGCAAAACCCCGTCCCAGCTTTTCGCGCAGACCTGCAATGCGTGCCACAAGAGCCCGCGCGGACTTCTGAAGTCCGTCGCGCCGGGCTCGCTGCCGGGCTTCCTGCGCCAGCACTACACCACGAGCTCGGACATGGCGGGCATCCTCGCCTCCTATCTCGTCTCCAACGGCGCCACCGACACGCGCTACCAGGCCAAGGACGGCAAGAAGGACGGCGCGAGGGAGAAGGACGCGAGCACCAATCCCGAGCATCAGGGCCGCCGCCCGCGCGCCCAGGACGCGGCCAGGCCGGACGGCGAGGCCGCTGCTCCCGCAGCGGAAGGTGCGCGCCAGAAGCGTGCCGCACGGCCGGTCGAGGAGGGCACGAAGCCCGAGGGACAGGCTGCGCCCGAGGGACGCAAGGGCAAGCGCCGCGCCAAGCCCGGCACCGAGGAGGCGCCAAAGGTCGACGCTGCCGCGCCAGCCACTGACGAGAAGAAGAGCGAGCCCAAGCCCGAATCCAAGCCTGAGTCCAAGCCCGACGCGGCCAAGGTCGAGCCCGGTCGCGACGAGGCCAAGCCCGACAGCGGCAAGGCGTCCGAGAAGCCTGTTGAGACCAAGCCTGACAGCGCCAAGGCCGAGCCCCGCGGCAGCGAAGCTCCGGCGCTGCGGCCCGATCCAGTCCCGGCGGTAGCGCCGGCTGCGAAGCCTGCCGAGCCAGCCGCGCCCAAACCGGCGGAAGAGGCCGCTCCCAAGCCGGCCCCGCCTGCGGCCAGCTCCGAACCGGCGGCCAAGCCGCAGCCGGCACCGCCCGCGACCGCTGCAGCCCCGCCTGCTGCGCCGGCCGAGTCCTCCGGTCCGCCAACGCCGCCCATCTCGCGCTAAGCCAGCGACGTTTTTGATCGACATGCGGAGGCCGCGTTCATCGCGGCCTCCGCATTGCATTGACCGCGTCTAGAGTATTGCTCTAGAGTAATACTCTAGGAGGCGTCCATGACGGCGAGCGTGCGGAACGACCTGTTGGCAGCCGGGCTGATCGTGTTCGACCGCGTCGGATTCGAGGCCGCGACGGTGGCCGCGATCCGCACCCGGGCCCGCGCCTCCAATGGCAGCTTCTTTCACGCCTTCGGCTCGAAGAAGGAGCTCGCCGGTGCGCTGTTCCTGGAGGTCTTGCGGCACTATCACGCCGCGGTGCTGGCGGCGCTCGATCCCGTGCCCGATGCGGAGCGGGGCATCGATCGGCTGATCCGGGCCCATCTCGACTGGGTCGCGACCAGCCGGCGCGAGGCGCGCTACCTGTTCGAGATTTCGCGGAGCGAGTGGGGCGAGGACGTTCGCGACGCCCAGCGCGCGCAGAATGCGCGGCTCGCCGACGGTATCGAGCGCTGGCGCGCGCCGCTGGTTGCAAGCGGTGAGCTCTTGCCGATGACGCCGGTGATGTTCGTCAGCCAGCTCATCGGGCCGGCGCAGATCTTCTGCCGCGCCTTCCTGTCGGGACGCGACCGCGCCGATCCCCGCGTCGAGGCTGACACGCTGATCGCCTGTGCCGGCCGTGCGCTGAGGCCGCCCGAACGCATCAACAAGACATAAGGAGAGGCCTCATGAGCGCCGCAGCAGATCCCGAATTCGCCACTGTGGCCGAACGCATCCACGCCAATGTCGGCCGACAAGGCTTCATGAACCTGGTCGGCGCCGAGCTCTCGGAATTGTCGCGCGGCACCTGCACGATCGCTGTGGATCGCCGGCCGGAGCTGCTGCAGCAGCACGGCTTCTTCCACGGTGGGGTCACCGCCTTCCTGGTCGACAACGCCACGACGATCGCAGCCGCGACCTCGCGCGGCCAGCCGGCGCTGACGGCGGAATACAAGCTCAACCTGTTGTCGCCCGCGGTCGGTGAGAAGCTGATCTGTCGTGCCCGGGTGATCAAGCCGGGCCGCCAGGTGTCGGTGGTCGCGGCCGACGTGTTCTGCGTCAGCGACGGTGTCGAGAAGCACACGGCGACGGCGCTGGCCTCGATCGCGATGTTGAGCGAGGACGTCGCCGTCAAAACGAAAAGCCCGGCCGCCTGAGGCGACCGGGCTTCGCTTCGCGTATGAATGCGAGGCTTACTTCTCTTCCGCGGCCGGTGCGGGCTCGGCTTCGTCGTGTTCGGCTTCCGGATCGAAGAACTCGCCGGCGGCGGCGATCGCCTCGGCGGCCGCGTCGCGGTCCTCGTTGCGGGTCGAGATGTCCTCGCCGCGGTTGATGCGCTCGGCCTCGTCCTGGCTGCGTGCAACCGTGACGGTGATCTCGACCTCGACCTCGGGGTGGACGGCAACGGTGATGGAGCGCTTGCCGATGGTCTTGATTGGCGCGTCGAGCTGGACCTGCGGGCGGGCCAGCGAGATGCCGTCGGCTTCGAACGCGACGACGATGTCACGCACGTTGACCGAGCCGAACAGCTGGCCGGCTTCCGAGGCCTGGCGGATCACGATGATGTTCTTGCCCGCGATCTTCTCGGCGACCTTTGACGCCTCGCCCTTGCTCTGGAGGTTGCGGGCCTCGAGCTCGGCCTTCATGCCGTCATACTTGGCTTTGTTGTCGGCGGTGGCGCGCAATGCCTTGCCGCGCTTGAGCAGGAAATTGCGGGCATAGCCGTCGCGAACCTTCACGACTTCGCCCATCTGGCCGAGCTTGTTGACGCGTTCCAGCAAAATGACTTCCATATTCGTTCTCCTTTTGAAGTGCTCTGTACGGTTTCGGTTTCGGGGTTGAACTCAAGGGGTCGGCAGCGGTGGCGGTTGCCGGCTGCGCAGGAAGCGTTCGCGGAAGCCGAACACGGCATCCGCAAGTCCGAGGATCACCATCGCGATCACGGGCCATCCGAACACGACCACGACGGCGTAGGTTGAGCCGAGCCAGAAGGTGCGGCTCTTCAGCGTCAGCGTGAGCGTATGCAGCACCGCAAAGCCGGTCAGCGCATAGCCCATCATCAGCGCGGCCGCGGTGATCTGTGCCGCGATCGCGAGCAGCCCGCCGGTGAAGCAGAAGGCGAGCGCGATGCAGAGCGCCACCAGCGTCATCGGCGGCAGCTCCGCCGTCATCATGTCCGGCCACGGGCGCCGCAGCCGGCCCGAGGTCGCCGTGATCTTGGCGCTGAGCCAGAGGTTGAGCGTCAGTGTCATCATCGCGATGATGGTCGCCGCGGCCGGTGCGATCCGCACCAGCGCGTCGACGAACTGGCCGGCTTCGCCGGAGCTTTGCGGGTCCGTGGCCCGGAGGAGGCGCATCAGGCCGCGCCGCAGCGTGCCGATGATGGTCTCGGCGTCGGTCCCGAGCGTGAGCAGGGCGGCGATCGTGGTCAGCGTGGCGAAGCCGGCGAGCCACAGCAGGATGCGGCCGACCGGATACCATTCGAGGTCAGGTTCGGCGGGCGCGGCGCCGTCTGGCGCGGCATGTCCCACGGCAACCTTTCCCACAGGACGGCTGAGCAGCACGAGATGGCCGAGCCACCAGGCCGGCAGCGCGACGGTGACGGCGAATGCGATGCAATAGGGCAGGCCGAACAGGGCACCGAGGCCGATCGCGGCGGCGATGCCGCCGAGGCTTGCGCAAAGCGGTCCCCAGCCGATCGCGGCGACCATCAGCGGCAGCGGTGCGAGATAGAACAGGACGAGCGAGATCAGCGCGCCCGAAATGATCGAGGCGAACATCAGGGCCGACGCAGCGCCGGCGATCAGGGCTATCAGCACAAAGGCCATCATCAGCTGTCCCGCTCCCTTCGAGCGGTTAGAGGCATCTCGCCCCAACCATCGGCGACCGGACGACCCGGAAGCCTTATGAGTTCAGAAAAGTCGCGACCGGCGGCGTGACGCCGCCGGTCGAATTGGTCGTATCAGCGAATGACGTAGGGCAACAGGCCCAGGAACCGCGCGCGCTTGATGGCGCGGGCGAGCTCACGCTGCTTCTTTGCGGACACCGCGGTGATGCGGCTCGGCACGATCTTGCCGCGCTCGGAGACGTAACGCATCAGCAGCTTGGAGTCCTTGTAGTCGATCTTGGGAGCATTGGCGCCCGTGAACGGGCAGCTCTTGCGACGACGGAAAAATGGGCGGCGTGCACCAGCTTCAGCCATTGTTCTTACTCCCCGTCCGTCGTGGTGGTGGTTTCAGCTTCTTCGCGCGGACGGCGCGGGCCGCGATCACCGCGGAAGCCACCACCGTCACGATCGCCACCACGGAAACCACCCTCGCGGTCGCCGCGGAAGCCACCGCCTTCGCGGTCGCCACGGAAGCCGCCGCCACGGTCGTCGCGCTCGCGGTCACGGTCGGCCTTGCGCATCATCGCGGACGGGCCTTCCTCGAGCTCCTCGACGCGGACGCTGAGATAGCGGATCACGTCTTCGCTGATGCGCTCCTGGCGCTCGATCTCGGCGATCGCCGCGGACGGCGCGTCGATGTTGAGCAGAACGAAGTGCGCCTTGCGGTTCTTGTTCATGCGGTAGGTGAGGGAGCGTACGCCCCAATTCTCGGTCTTGGTGACCTTGCCGCCGAGACCCTCGACGATACCGGTCATCTGCGCAGTCAGTTCTTCGACCTGCTGCGTGCTCGCGTCCTGACGCGCGAGAAAGACATGCTCATAAAGAGCCATGGTGGTCCTTTCCTCATGTTGGCGCATCGCCCGGCGTCAAGCCCTTAAGAGGCCTTCGGAAAGGACTCTGGGATTAAGCTCAGAAGGCGGAAACACGGGACGACGGGCCGACTGGCCCTGCCACACCAAAATCACGAATGACTTGCTGAGACCGTCCGTTCAGCTCCCGGCCGGGGTCTGCGGATGCGCGCCTTATACGGATTTTGGCTGACTTGGCAAGGTTGGAGTGCCCCGTTTCCGGCCGGGCGGTGCTGGCAGGCGGGCCAAACCCACGCTCCCGTACGGCTTGACCTATTTGTTTGTATATCATACAAATAATGGATCGGGAGGTGCTGATGGCGGGTGAATCGATCCAGGCTCCGTTTGAGGCGTCGGCAGGCGATCCGAAGCACGCTACGCGGGCCACACGGTCGGCGGGGCGCAAGATGCGCTCGCTGCTGCTGGATGCGGCGAGCCCGCTGTTCCGGGAGCGGGGACTTTCGGGCACGGCGATCACCGACATCGCGGCCGCCGCGGACGCATTCCCGAGCCAGATCACCTACTACTTCCGCACCAAGGAGGCGCTGTTCGTCGAATGCGCTTGCCGCGAGCTGCTGTATCTGGCGCGTGCGACCGAGCAGGCGGCGCTGAAGGCGCGCACGCCACGGGACTACACGCATGCGCTCGCGGAGACAGTGACGGCGAGCGATTCAGTGGCTTTCTTTGCCGAGGCGCTGACATTGACGCGGCGCCGCCAGGATCTCGCACCGCTGGTCGAGCGCACGATCGAGCGCCTGCACGGTGAAGGCGCGCGCGCCTATGCGAGCCAGGTGGCGCGGCACGGCTGGCGCTCGCTGCGCGCGCCCGACGAAAGCTCGCGGCGGTTCTGGGCCGTCGCCATCGGCGTCATTCTCGAAGGCTACGCCATGGGCCGTTCGCCCGAGGCGCTCTGCGCCGAGATGCTGCGCGTGCTCGGCGAGCAGGCGAAATCCGATGACACGGCGCGCCTGCGTCTCGTCGAGGGGCGCGAGGCATCAAGCAATTCGAACGAGGAAGGCTAGGCCATGACCGCGCTTCGCATGCGTGCCCGCGATTTCCTGACCGACGACCAGCTTGCCGACGTGCGAGAGCGTGTGACCTGGAAAGGTGTTGCGCTGATCGCGCACGCCTGGGCGCTGATCATTGGCGCGATCGCCTTGGTCGCGTGGTGGCCCAATCCGGTCACCTATGTCCTCGCCGTCGCAATCATCGGCTCGCGCCAGCTGGGCCTCGCGATCCTGATGCATGATGGCGCACATGGCTGCCTGTCCACTGATGAGAAAACCAATCTGGCCCTGAGCCAGTGGTTCTGCGCCTATCCGCTGTTTGCTGAGACGCGCAGCTACCGGCGTTACCACCTTCAGCACCATGCGCGCACCCAGCAGGAGGATGATCCCGATCTCGTGCTGTCGGCGCCGTTTCCGATCACCAAGCTCAGCTATCGCCGCAAGTTCATTCGCGACATCACCGGGCAGACCGGCTACCAGCAGCGCAAGGCGCAGCTGCTCAATGCGCTCGGGCCGAAGGACTGGCCGTGGCGGCAGCGTCTGGCGCATTTCTGGGACAAGCTCGGCCCGCAATGCCTCCTCAACGCCGCCATGTTCGCAGCGCTCGCGGCGGCCGGCGTATGGTGGGCCTATCCGCTGCTCTGGCTGGTGCCGCTCCTGACCTGGATGATGGTCATCACCCGCATCCGCAACATTGCAGAGCATGCCGTCGTCCCCGACAGCAGCGATCCCCTGCGCAACACCCGCACCACGCATGCCAATGTTCTCGAGCGCCTGTTCATCGCGCCGTACTACGTCAACTATCACCTCGAGCATCATCTGCTGTTCTACGTGCCCTGTTACAATCTGCCGAAGGTCCATCGCCTGCTGAGCGAGAGCCGGCACGCCGGCCGCATGGAGGTGCAGCCGAACTACGCGGCGGTGTTGCGGCTGGCGACCGCAAAGCCTGACAGGGAGGATCGGCCGGGGCAGTTGGCGAGCAGCGCGCGCCGTGCGCGGGCCGGAGCTGAGGTCGACGCCAACCAGACCGCCGGTGGGTTTTGAGGGGGCGCATCCCCAGTTGAGTGCTGCTCGGAGTTCCCATCTCGGCTTGACAGTCCGGCCCCGGACAGTGTCTACGGCCCCCTTTGGAGCACGATCCGGAACCATGGCCTAACGCCGTGCGTAATCGGCTGCCGGTTCTCGCGGGGATCGTGTCCGACAAGCAGGGAGCGCCGATGACGGCTGCATTCACATTTCCTGGGCAGGGTTCCCAGGCGGTCGGCATGGGCAAGGCCCTGGCCGATGCCTTTCCGGTGGCGCGCGCCGTGTTCGACGAGGTCGACGCCGCGCTAGGGGAGAAGCTGACAGCGATCATCTGGGATGGTCCGGCCGAAACCCTCCAGCTCACCGAAAACGCCCAGCCGGCGCTGATGGCGGTGTCGGTCGCCACCCTGCGCGTGCTGGAGGCTGAGGCGGAATTTTCCGTGGGACGAGATGCAGCATTCGTCGCCGGCCACTCGCTCGGTGAATATTCGGCGCTGGCCGCGGCCGGCAGCCTGACGGTCTCGGATACCGCCCGCCTGCTTCGCACCCGCGGTCTCGCAATGCAAAAGGCCGTCCCGGTCGGCGCCGGCGCGATGGCCGCGCTGCTCGGTCTCGACTACGAGGCGGCCATCGAGGTCGCCAAGGAGGCGGCGCAGGGGCAGGTCTGCCAGGCCGCCAACGACAATGGCGGCGGGCAGGTTGTCGTCTCGGGCGACAAGGCCGCGGTCGATCGCGCCGTCGAGATCGCCAAGGCCAAGGGCGCCAAGCGCGCGATGCTGCTGCCGGTGTCCGCCCCGTTCCATTGCAAGCTGATGCAGCCCGCTGCCGACGCCATGGCAGAAGCGCTGTCGAAGGTCACGATCAAGGCCCCGGCCGCGCCGCTGGTGTCGAACGTGCTGGCGAGCGCCATCACCGATCCCGACGAGATTCGTCGCCGCCTGGTCGAGCAGGTCACCGGCACCGTGCGCTGGCGCGAGTCGGTTGCCTATATGGCAGGGCAGGGCGTCACGCGGTTCTTCGAGATCGGCGCCGGCAAGGTCCTGTCCGGTCTCGTCAAGCGCATCGCGGACGGCGCCGTCGGCGTTTCAGTCGGTGGCCCGAACGACATTGCCGCCGCCAAGGATGCATTGGCCGCTGCCAAGCAGGGCTAAAGCGCGATGATTGCTCATCGCGCTTGAGTTTTTCAGTTTACGCACGATCTTTCGGAAACCGCTGCGCACTTTTCCGGATCGTGCTTTGGAGGAGTTTTTCGATGTTCGATCTGACTGGTAAAAAGGCGCTCGTCACCGGCGCGACCGGCGGCATCGGCGGCGCGATCGCGCAGGCGCTGCACGCGCAGGGTGCGACCGTTGCGATATCAGGAACGCGCAAGGAGGTGCTGGATGAGCTTGCCGGCAAGCTCGGCGAGCGCACCTTTGTGTTGCCCTGTAATCTTTCCAAGGCCGACGAGGTCGAGGCGCTGGTGCCCGCTGCGGAAGCGGCAATGGGCCAGGTCGACATCCTCATCGCCAATGCCGGCATCACCCGCGACAATCTCTTCGTGCAGCTCCGGGACGAGGATTGGGAGGAGGTCATCAACATCAATCTGACCTCGACCTTCCGCCTGGCGCGCGCCGCCACCAAGCTGATGATGCGCAAGCGCTTCGGCCGCATCGTCGCCATCACCTCGGTGGTCGGCGTCACCGGCAATCCCGGGCAGGGCAATTACACGGCGTCGAAGGCGGGCCTGATCGGCATGATCAAGACGCTGGGGGCCGAATACGCCAAGCGCGGCGTCACCGCCAACTGCATCGCGCCGGGCTTCATCAAGACGCCGATGACCGATGCGCTCAACGACAAGCAGCGCGAAACGATTCTGACCAAGGTTCCGGCCGCCCGCCTGGGAACGCCCGAGGATATCGCGGCGGCGGCCGTCTACCTCAGTTCGAACGAAGCAGCCTACGTCACCGGCCAGACCATTCACGTCAACGGCGGCATGGCCATGATCTGAAGCGTTCGTTCCGCACTGCCCACATGGGCTGTGGGGATGCGGCAAACGGCCGTTTCCGGAGGGAAATGAGGCTTGTAGTCAAGGCAATTGAAGTATGATAACCGGACGCTCAACGGATGGGCAAAGAACGCCATTGCAGGTTTTTGAAACCCTGTATATTGGCGATGCGGAGCCTTGGCCGTCGTTCGCCGGGCCCTGTATCGGTTAGGATGGGGCCAAATCAAAGTTCGTAAGCGAAGGCAAGTAACACGACCACGACGGCTCGTATCGTCCCGGGGGGTCGGGTCTACAGGGAACAACACGAGGTTATGCAATGAGTGACATTGGCGAACGGGTTAAGAAGATCGTGGTCGAACACCTTGGTGTTGAACCCGAGAAGGTTGTCGACGCCGCGAGCTTCATCGACGACCTCGGCGCCGACAGTCTGGACACCGTCGAGCTGGTGATGGCGTTCGAAGAAGAATTCGGTTGCGAGATTCCGGACGACGCTGCGGAAACGATTCTCACCGTCGGCGACGCCACGAAGTTTCTCGAGAAGAACGCGAAGAGCTAAGGCTCTTCATTTTCGCGGGGACAACATTGAAACCGGACGGGCCGCTTCCCAGCGGTCAGCCGGTTTCTTGTTATTGGCCGTGAATCTTTCGATGCGGAGTTTTCGGATATGAGGCGGGTTGTCGTCACTGGTCTCGGCATGGTGTCGCCACTCGGCTGCGGCGTCGAACCGACCTGGAAGCGCATCCTCAACGGCGAGAGCGGTGCGCGCAGGATCGAGAGCTTCGATGTCTCCGATCTTCAGACCAAATACGCCTGCACGGTCGTGCGCGGCGACGGCACCAACGACACCTTCAATCCCGACAAGTGGATGGAGCCGAAGGACCAGCGCAAGGTCGACGACTTCATCATCTTCGGCATGGCCGCAGCCGGCCAGGCGCTCGACGACGCCAACTGGCATCCCGAGACCGAAGAGGACAAATGCGCAACCGGCACCATGATCGGGTCGGGCATCGGCGGCCTCAACGGCATTGCCGAGACCGCGATCCTGCTCAAGGAGCGCGGACCGCGCCGGGTGTCGCCGTTCTTCATTCCGGGCCGCCTGATCAATCTGGCTTCCGGCTACGTCTCGATCGCGCACGGACTGAAGGGACCGAACCATTCGGTGGTCACGGCCTGCTCGACCGGCGCACACGCCGTCGGCGATGCCGCCCGGCTGATCGCGCTGGGCGATGCCGATGTGATGGTCGCTGGCGGCGCGGAATCGCCGATCAGCCGCATCGGCATTGCCGGCTTCAACGCCGCGCGCGCGCTGTCGACCGGTTTCAACGAGGCACCCGAAAAGGCCTCGCGTCCCTACGACAAGGACCGTGACGGTTTCGTGATGGGCGAGGGCGCCGGAGTCCTGGTGCTCGAGGAGCTCGAGCACGCCCGGCGCCGCGGCGCCAGGATCTATGCCGAGGTGATCGGCTACGGTCTTTCGGGTGATGCCTATCACATTACGTCGCCTTCGCCCGACGGCGATGGCGGCTTCCGCAGCATGTCTGCCGCGCTCAAGCGCGCCGGCCTGACCGCCTCCGATCTCGACTACATCAACGCGCACGGCACCTCGACGCCGCTCGGCGACGAGATCGAGCTCGGCGCCGTCGAGCGTCTGCTTGGCAATGCCGCCTCCAAGGTTGCGATGTCCTCGACCAAATCGTCGACGGGTCATCTCCTCGGCGCGGCCGGTGCGATCGAGGCGATCTTCGCCATTCTCGCGATTCGCGATAATGTCGTGCCGCCGACGATCAACCTCGACAATCCGTCGGTGGAGACTGCGATCGATCTCGTGCCGCATACGGCGAAGAAGCGTGAGGTCAACGTCGCCCTGTCGAACTCGTTTGGTTTTGGCGGTACCAATGCGTCGGTGATCGTCCGGCGCCTCGCCAGTTAGTTTAAGTTTGAGACGAATCCACCGTTTTGCCGTATTCGGCGATAGTCATGGAAGTGGGCGCGTGCATTTGGCAGGGCAAGCGATTGTCGGGCCGCGATTGAACCGGCAGGATTCAGGTTGTTTCGATGAGTGAAAGGCCGCCCATTTCGCCCCGGAGTCCGCGGGCAGCGCTCGAGCCCGAGCAGGTCCCGCCGCCGCCGAAGCGATCGGACCGTGCGCGCAATCCTTTCGTGGTCGTCGGCAACGCCATCATCACCCTCCTGCTGATCGCCATGCTCGGCGCCGGCGGCATCTATTATTACGGCCGGCAAGTGCTCGAGGCGCCCGGGCCGCTCAAGGATGACAAGATCGTCAACATCCCCCAGCGTGCGGGCAAGCGCGACATCGCCGAGACGCTGAACCGGGAAGGCGTGACCGACATCAACCCGTGGGTGTTCATCGCCAGCGTTGCCGCGTTGAAGGCGAGCTCGGACCTCAAGCCGGGCGAATATTCGTTCCAGAAGAACGCATCGCTGCGCGACGTCATCGCCACCATCGTCGAGGGCAAGGTGGTGCAGCATGCCGTCACGATTCCGGAGGGTCTGACCTCCGAGCAGATCGTGGCGCGCCTGTCCGACAACGACATCTTCACCGGCAGCGTGCGCGAGCTGCCGCGCGAGGGCACGCTGCTGCCCGAGACCTACAAATTCCCGCGCGGCACCCCGCGTGATCAGGTGGTCCAGCGCATGCAGCAGGCGCACAAACGCGTGCTCGCCGAGATCTGGGAGCGCCGCAATCAGGACATTCCGGTCAAGACGCCGGAGCAGCTGGTGACGCTCGCCTCCATCGTCGAGAAAGAAACCGGAAAGCCCGACGAGCGCAGCCGTGTCGCCGCGGTGTTCACCAACCGGCTGAAGCAGCGGATCAAGCTGCAGTCGGATCCGACCATCATCTATGGCCTCGTCGGCGGCAAGGGCACGCTGGGCCGCCCGATCAAGCGCAGCGAGATCACGCAGCCCTCGCCCTACAACACCTATGTGATCGAGGGCCTGCCGCCGGGTCCGATCGCCAACCCCGGCCGCGCCTCGCTGGAGGCCGCCGCCAATCCGGCCCGCACCCGCGACCTCTTCTTCGTCGCCGACGGCACCGGCGGGCACGCCTTCACCGAGACTTACGACGCCCATCAGAAGAACGTCGCCAAGCTCCGCGCCATGGAAAAGCAGATCCAGAACGACACGGTGGAGCCGGCCGAGGATGCGCCGCCGCCCGCCGCCGTCGCACCCGGAGCTGCCGATACACCGACGGCGACCACGCCGGCCCGGCCCAACCAGCAGAAAAAGCCGCCGGCGGCACGCCCCGCCGCTCCAGCACCGGCGCGGCAGGGCGCGGTGCAGCCCTCGCCGCCGGTGGTCCAGCGCTAGGCGCGTTGCAGACCTGCTTGCGGGACTTTGCGGATTCCACTTTCCTGCAAAATAGTCTTAAGTTTCGCGTGGCTTGATGCCTCGCGAATCCCGTGTTTCTGGAGAATTTGACCTGATGGCGCTGTCGTCCATGACCGGCTTTGCGAGATGCCACGGCGCTAGCGGGCCGTACACCTTCGAATGGGAATTGAAGTCGGTCAACGCCAAGGGCTTTGACCTCAGGGTGCGGCTGCCGCAGGGGTTCGACGAGCTCGAGGCCCATGCCAAGAAACGCGCCGGCGAGCTGCTGTCGCGCGGCACCGTCTACGCCAATCTCACCGTCAAGCGCGCCAATGCCGCAGCCTCTGTCCGCGTCAACGAGGACGTGCTCAACGCCGTGCTGAAGGCCGCCGCCATGATCGCCGGCAAGGTCGACGCGGTGGCGCCGAGCATCGACGGCCTGCTCGCCATCAAGGGCGTCGTCGAGGTTGCCGAGCCCGAGGGCGAGGAGGAGGAGGACAAGGCCGCGCGGATCGCCGCCGCCGAGGCTTTCGACAAGGCGCTCGCCGATCTCGTCGAGATGCGCAAGCGCGAGGGCTCGTCGCTCGGGCAGATCCTGACCCAGCGGGTCGACGAGGTCGAGCAATTGGCGAAGAGGGCGGAAGCCGCGCCCGGCCGCAAGCCGGAGGCGATCAAGGCCAGGCTTGCCGAACAGATCGCGAGCCTGCTCGACACCTCCGACCGTTTCGATTCCGACCGCCTGATGCAGGAGGCGATCCTGATCGCCACCCGGGCGGACATCCGCGAGGAGCTCGACCGCATCGCGTCCCACATCGCGCAGGCGCGCGAGCTGATCGGCAAGGGTGGCCCGATCGGCCGCAAGCTCGACTTCCTGGCGCAGGAGTTTCACCGCGAGGTCAACACCTGCTGCTCGAAGTCGAACGACATCGAGCTGACCAATACGGGCCTCGCCATGAAGAACGTGGTCGAGCAGTTCCGCGAGCAGGTCCAGAATCTGGAGTGATCGATGACGAGCGGCGGTCACGGAACTGACGGTGTCGAGCGGCGCGGATTGATGTTCGTGCTGTCCTCGCCCTCGGGCGCGGGCAAGACGACGCTGTCGCGTCTTTTGATCGACCGCATGTCCGGCCTGAAAATGTCGGTATCCGCGACCACGCGGCCGATGCGGCCGGGCGAGGTCAACGGCAAGGACTATCTGTTCGTCGACAAGCCCCGCTTCGAGGCGATGGTGAAGGGCGATGAGCTGCTGGAATGGGCCACCGTGTTCGACAACAGCTACGGTACGCCGCGCAGCCCCGTCGAAGCCGCGCTATCGTCCGGGCAGGACGTGCTGTTCGACATCGACTGGCAAGGCACGCAGCAGCTGCGCGAAAAAGCCCGCGCCGACGTCGTCAGCGTCTTCATCCTGCCGCCCTCGGCGGCGGATCTCGAAAAGCGCCTGCATTCGCGCGCGCAGGATTCCGACGAGGTGATCCGCAAGCGCATGAGCCGGGCCAGCCACGAGATGAGTCACTGGGCCGAGTACGACTACATCGTGATCAACCACGACGTCGACGAGGCGTTTGCCGAGGTGCAGTCGATCCTGAAGGCCGAGCGCCTCAAGCGCGAGCGGCGGATTGGCCTCGTTGGTTTCGTACGAGCTCTGCAAGCTCAGCTTCAGGGCTAGGCTGCGGCAGCCGCGGCCCTTGCTTCGCCAGCCGTTCCAGCATCGCGGTGATCACGTCGACGTCGACGGCTTCCCCAGCCTGCGCATCTACCTGAGCATCTTCATGGCGATCGACGGGCTCTTCGTCGGCCGTATCTTTGACCGCGAGCCGGGGCGCCGATGCCTCGATCTCGAACTTTCCGTTGAAGATGTCGGCCTTGTCGAGCTCGGCGGCCTTGTTGCGAATGGACGCGGATTGCGCCGCGATCCTGCCGATCTCCCTGGTGAAGGCGGCGATTTGCGCGGTCTGCGGCGGCCGAACTTCATCGAAGTCGACGGGGCCCTGCTGTGCGCGCGGCGTGACGGCCGGCTCCGCACCGAGCCAGGGCGCGCGGCTTGCGTCATGGTCCTGCGGCGTCCAATCGTCCCAACGTCCGCGGCGGTCGGCGGCCTGGACGCGGAGGCGTCCGCCGGCGAAGCGGTAGATGATGCTGGCGAGGATGCCGGCGAGCGCCAGCGCGCCGCCGATCACGAGCAGCAGCATCTGCACCGAGCCGGCCGGCTTGTCGGCGGAGCCG